>NZ_LFJJ01000197.1 GCF_001189365.1 Candidatus Burkholderia verschuerenii
TCGTTGAACGCTTCTTTAAGCGTATCAAGCATTTTCGTCGCGTCGCCACTCGATATGACAAACTCGCCCACAGCTACCTCACCTTTGTCTCCATCGTGTCTGCTCGGGCCGCTTGTAAATGTGAACATGACCTAGAGAGTCGCCGACGGCCGGCGAAGTTAAAGAAGTCTGCGACTTGCATTATAGCTACGCTCATGCAAGTCCAGACTTTGAGATTAACCCGGTCCGAGGTCAAGCCGGTACACGACTTGAGGCGATCGCGTTGTAATCCTCATGACTGACCAGGCGGATCGGCTTAAGGGATGGGGCCTCGAAGAGCAGGCGGTAGGAGCGCCCGATCGGAACGGACAGGAGCCTGCCGGCTGAAGATTTGAGAGGCTTGCCGTCCAACGCGAACGGATGCACGCCGCTGCTAACCTTCGCCAGCACATCGCGCGCTTCGCGTTGAACGGCGGATAAGTGCTCGACGATGGACAGATCAATAGGGTCGGCGGCCGCCGCGTTGCGTCGCTCGACTTGTTTCGCCTCGCGTGCGGCACGCTGGGCCAGCAGCTCTTTGTTCGTTTGGGCGCAGGTGTGGCAGTACTGGCCTTTTCCAGTATGGCCGCAAGCAAAGGTACGTTTCATGCTATGGTGGGCTGCGTTAATAAGACTTCGTTGTGTTCAAGGCCGCGAAGCGCCGTGCTTGTCGTCATGCTCAGCCCGTCGGAAGCGCGAATTGCGCCTGTTTGTTGTTACCGGCGGCTGAATATCGACGGTTCCACACTTCAGTCGCGGCTGCCATGTCGCTATAGGCAAGCGACGCGGTCCAGCCAAGACAAATCGGATTGTTGCAGGATGGTCTGAAGGTCTTAGGCCTACTAGAACCAACCTCATGTGTGAGCCACCACCGCAGAATGGACATGCCGAAAGTAACGCGTTGTCAAACCCTTCAGCTCGTATGGTCTCGACTGGTTCGTCGTTTTCGCTATCACAGTTACACGCATCGGAAAGGGCCGCTTCCAGCTCAGCCTGCTTGCGGCCAATTTTCCAGAACCGCGCTAACCAATGTTCGTCGTCAGGCGGCGGGTTCGTGTTCTGATAGCCAAACGCGAGCGCGCCGTCGATGGCTTCACAGGTCAGCTTGCGCTCAAGCAGGATTTGTTCGTTGGTCATGCTGGCGCGGATTTCTTTTTTGTTCATCACATTCTCATTGAATTAGGTGGTGGAGGCGGGTTAGACAAGGTGCCACGCGACGAGTCGTCTTCTCAGTCACCTCCGCGAAGGAAGCGCTGGCGCGGTAAATGATGCTGCGTCAATGAATAAATCGCCTTGGATCATCTTGCTGCTGTTTGCGTTACTGGATTCGGACATATGCGCCGGGCAGAAGTGAACGTCACGTTCGACCTGATGCGCGTGTACGGAACACAGGTGACGATCGCATGTCTTGTCGGAAGTCGACCGGTGATCACACTGAAAGCGGCTTGGCGCGTCGCATCTGTTTATCGAGCATCGAGGCTTGCGCTGACGGCCTCGTGTGTAGACGATGACTGCGATTCCTTCGAGCGTTCGAAATGGTGTGCAAGGCATGTCATGTCTCGATACGTTTGAATTCGACGACCCAGACCCACGGGTTCGCGGTCCAGCCGGCGCCGCGCTCGGCGTTCAGACTGTCCCAGAGGAGCGCAAATGCGGCGCTCGGACTCGTGGCCACTTGATCCTCGGCGCCGCTCCACCATCCCGGCGTCTTTTGTGCGATCCCTTCAAACTCCGCATCGGTGTCGTTAATGCTTTGCAGGCGCTCGAGGCGCACGTTCGTCACTGCCAGTGCGATCCGCGACGCCCAGCGCGGCATGAACATCGAGGGGCGGTATCTGCCGACGCACAAATTAACTGGTGCGCGGCCATCGGCTTCAAACCAGACAGGGTGCGGCTGAAGATCACGAGGTGGCATGTCATCCGCGCGGCCGTTGTCCCCCGTCGTTCTCCACGCCTCGCGTACCAAAAGACGATCTCCAGGCATTCCGTACGGGCACGGAACGAGGTCGAAGCTTGGAAAGTCGGTGCCGACGCCGTGGCGGATGAAAGCGCCGAACTGACCTTTCTTCGGATGCCGCGAGGTGACGCGTCCGAACTGCGGTGGAAGGTCGAAAGTCCAGCCATCGACCGGTTGCCGCGCGATGATGCGCCTGGTCTGCGTCTTCTTGCCGTCGAGCAACGCTTGTACCATCGAACCACTGAAGCGGATGGGGCGCTCTTTCATACTGGGCTCCTGGGGAATTCGTCGTGCGTGCGGCGGTCGAGCAGGCGGCCGGCTGATTTTTTGCCCACTTGCAGCATGGTCCGTGCGCCGTATCGACTTTGTTCGTTCTCAAAGCAATGGACCGTGCCCCGATTTGTGACGAGGAATACCGGAACACGCTGTGCACGGCCCATCGTCGTATCGAAGCGTTCGCCGTCGGTCGGCTCGCGCCATTCGCCCAATTGCTTGAACAGGAACGGCACACCTGCGCGCGCGCACTGATCGCGAAGCGATCGAGGCCACTCGGGATACATCGGTCGCGCGCGGGAGCCGCTTTCGCCACCAACGATAACCCAGTCGAGCGACGGGAACATGCCTTGTTCCCATTCCGGTTCGATCCAGGAAGGTTGTAGCGTGACTGGTCCGAGCAGCGGCTCCATCGAGAGGAATCGAACACGCGCATTGAACGCCAGCAGCTTCGGGATGTCACGGTCTGCTTCGGCCTGGTTGACAACTGTCGCGCCGAGCCAGACATTCTCCGGCATGCGCGGAGCGTGCAGGCATTCGAGGTCGAACCGTCGTGCAGCCGTTTCTTCGAGCATCGGCAGCACGTTGCCGATTCGCTTCGTGAGCAACAGCCAGTCGAGATTCGGCGTCTGCTCAATTAGATCAAACAGATCGGCGCGCCATTTTGGATCGATGGCGTTATCGAACACGTCCGCCAGCGACGCGCAGAACACACGTCGGCGTCGACCATGCTGAGCGAAGAATTCCGCGTGCGCCTTGTTCCACTGGAGAGGCTTGCGCCAGTTCGACTCAGAGTGCGACGACGCGGCGCGCCGGGTCCCCAATTGATCGCCGTGCCACCGGAAAAGCGCGCATTGCGAGCTTCGGCATAGCAGTTATCGCATCCTGGGCTGACTTTCTGGTACCCTTCGAATGGGTTAAAAGTGGCATCGCACCACTCGATTGTCGTGTTCTCGCTCATGGTCCCTCGCAATGTTTTCCTTCGGTCATCACTTCGATCCCATATCCCTCCGCGACGCCACGGCGATACGTCGGATAACGTACCTCGAAAACTTGACGGTCACCGCAAGCGCTGCAAGCATGCGTGAATTTGGGCGGGTCTGACGTCAGGATTGCCGTGCCAGTCGGGCGCATGAAACCGATGCACCCCAGCGCGTCGCATAAATAGTCGACTTCAAACGTTTTGACCTCAACATAGCGTTCACTCATTTTTGCTCCACGCTTTTTGTTCGGCGCGCGCATATCCTCTTTAGCCATTTCCGCTGGCTCGATCGAAATGGAGCGCGCCTGCGAGTTGTCAGGCGATGAGGCGGCGAGAAGCGACGGCGGTATCGCTTTAAATACTGCCTCGCGAATGTGCTCGCGCAGTTGCTGCGTCTGGCCGTACTGCGGTACGATCTCGGTCAACTCACTGACCAGTTCGCGGATTTCGTGGTCTTTCATTCTCATCCTCGAATTTGTAAGAGGCGCTTATACGTATCGAATAGCTAGGGAGGGCGGTTAGAACAACCCAAGTCGCTGAGCCAGAACGATTACGCCGTAGCAGTGTGCGTATCGGCTCACGCAATGCACAGATGAGACGTATCGACGATCACGCGCAAAGCCTCCCTCATCGGTTTGCCGTTTGGCAGGTCCGTCTTTCTCTCCTCTACAGCGGCGCACGTGTCCCAATACTTGCCATTGCCTTTGCCCTTGTGAGCGCATGCGCAAGTTTGTTTCTCGTCACTCTGCTGTCATTGGCTGATGAGCTATTGAAGCATCGATTGCTGGGCGATCAAGTTTCGGTTGGCATCTTTTTTAATGCTCTTTCTCGAGAGGTAAGGGCGTCGAGTTCTTCAGAAAGCTCGAGCATCCGCGCGTCGGCAAGAGCCAACCGGATGCTCAGGCGATCGATATGAGCGAGCGCGAGGCCGTATTGTTCGGACAGCATTGCCAGCGCCCAAAATGGGCTCAGTGTTGCGTTGCAAATGGAACACACGACTATGCCGTCGTTGGGATGAAGCTGGATGCGGCGATGCGTGCACTCTGTGCGCGAGCGCTTATCCTCTTTCGCTCCGGAAACGTGCAGTCGAGCAAATGGAAGGACGTTGCTCAAGCAAGTCCGGCTCGCGGAAATTCATCGTGAACCCGTCCGTCGAGCAAACAACCGGCAGCCTTCTCGCCCATCGCGATGTCAATTGCAGGGATTCGAGGCCATTCGTGCACTCGCGGCGCGGTGGCACCATTTTTGGGTCGGAACTTCACTTCATTGCTGTCTGGCGTATGGGTAGCTCGGAAAATCCGTCGAATGTAGATTCGCATGCTTCTAAACGAGCAGTTCGAGGCGAGGGAAAAGAACACGCGAGATGGCTTCGTCGCGCCGGTAATGTTGCTCGACGACATCGAGATACAGACGGAAGGAGGGGGTATTGGTTGGGCCGCCTTCGAGCGAGCGATGGGCGAAGCGCAGATCTGTCGGTGCCGATGCGTGTTCCGCGAGCACGGCGGCAGTATCACGATTTGGCAACCACCATCGGTTCCAACGGAGGGTGAATGCGAGCCACCCGCCTGCCGATTGCTCGATCTCGGGCCACGTCGCCTCAAAGTCAAGAATCGCGCCGAGCGTGCTAAAGAAGATCATGCGTAAGTGGGCATCGTCGGCGGCCGCGACCACGATCTGCTTGCGGCGCTCATCCACCGGGTCGATGGAGCTGGCTAAGGCGAGCGCGGGATAGCTCACCTGCCAATTGGCATCGCGCGCGACAGCGCGCTTGAGAAAGAAGGAATTCAAAGACATGACGTCGCTCTGAAGTGGAGAACGCGTCGAACATATCCCGTCGTTCTGTTGTGTCAAGTCGCGGCGACGAGCAGTCGAACCGATCTCACGTCTGCGGGCGGAATCCATTCCACACACGGCGTCGCGGCGCGCGCATATAGGGCTTGTTTCTGTGTTTTGCGAGCGAGGTACTGTGCATTGTCGTGCATGCCGTAGACCTCGATTACTGTAGGCGTGGCGGTGTCCGTCAATTGGAAGTCAGGCAGCGTGTCGTCGCCGGGAACCAGACGCATGGGTTTCTTGAATCGACGTCGCTCGGCAACGAGACGATTGGCCATCGCCACTTCGTAGCTGGAATCACACGGGATGAATGAGCTATTGCATAGCTGCAGAGCGATGTCGATGACGCGCAGATTGCCATCCTTGGTTCTTTCCAAGACCAAGAGCGCGACCACGCGTGCATGTGGAACTCCGATCAGCGTCCAGGCCGAGCGGAAGGAGGCGGTTACTTGATCGATGACGGCTTTCGATGCAAAGAACGAATGGTGCGTCTGGCGGACCTTGATGACGAAACCATATTTCGATGGTTCGACTGCATTCAACTCGGCGATGAGCAAGCCGCGCTCGCTCGTGCCTTCGGATGTCTTGATGCGCGAGAGGAACGCGTCGAATTCCGCGGCGATCGCAGCCTTTTCGGTTGGCTCGTATCGACGCATGACGTACAGAACGTCCTGCATGGACTTGCCGTTGAGCTTGCCCACACCCAAGGCGGCGACAATCTGAGCGTTGCAGGTCCCCCAACTGCGGGCGGCGCCAGTCCACTCGTGTAAGCGTGCTTCGATCCAGATGCGTTGCAGGAAACCGAGCAAGGGGGCGGAACGGCGCGACACGGTATTGGGTGCGATTTCACGGCGCTCGCGGTCGATCACGACACCGACGGTGCGCACCGACAGAGAAGTGTCCAGTCTAACGTTCAGACCATCCGGTGTTTGGCAAATAGCCTCGAAGCTTTCCTCGCCTTCATGTTGGTCGTTCGTTGGCAAGGCATGGAACGGGCAGGTCGCCGGGTCATGCAGATACCCTTCTTCTGGCCATCTGGCGAGATGGAAAAGGGCGCCGTAGCGTCGGATGACCAGGCGCAGGGGCGTACCGCCCGGCCCTGACTTGCAGCGGCAGACCGCATATCCCGGTGACTTCTTGGCGCGTTCGAGCTCCCGTGCATACTTCGCCGGGTTGTCTTGAACCTCTTCGAGTGTGACCGTGAGTCCGTCAAACGATACGTCCGCCATGTTTCGCCTCGCGTAGGGTGAGTTCGGCCTGTTCCGCTGGAACCTTGTGGGTGTGCGCTCTGGTGCCGCAGAGATGGGCGACCGCGCGCACGCTCACGCAAAACTGCTCGGCGTGGCCGCTGCTCGGAAAGGTCACGCTGATCGTCGAAATCATTCCCGCTGTGGCGTATCCGCGCGAGAACACCGATCCCGCTCCGACCAATGCGTCAATCCAGTCATCCGGGAGGCCAGGGGAGGGGGTTGCGTTGGCACGTACGCCGGCTGGATCCTTCGTGAGATCTTCGAAGTTCACAATGACAAGATTCATGGTTCGGTTGCGCTTAAGCGGTAGTGGGGTGGGTGGCGCTGTCTGCGTTCGGACGTGCAGCGGGATGGGCAGCTCGATCAAGGGTGCGCTGATGTTTTTGCCAACCGATGTCGAAAAGAGCGATGGCCGCCATCATCGCGACGATTGCGCTGAGGCCGCATGCTAGGATTAAAGCAGTCAATCGCTTGTCGTTGGTCGAAAGTTCTTCGGCGCGCACTTGCTGAGACGTGACGAGTTCGCGACGCATTATTGTCAGTGCAACCTGCACCTCTCGTTCGCTCGAGAATCCGTATGTGGAGATGAGCGCGCGTCGCTTGCCCTCTGGAACGTAGCCAAGGGCGTCATTCATTCCTTGCAGTCGTTCGACAACAGTTGTGTTTGCCATTACCGAGACAGCCGAGCGCTGAAGCGTGAACTGATGGGCGGTCAATCCCAGTGCGCCGATCGAACTGATGGCTGAAGCGGCAAGTAGAGCGACAGTGGCGAGGTGACTAATTTTCATGACGTCCGAGAGAGGTTGCGCACACGCACGAGCTCAGATCCATTCTCGCCGGAGAGAACGCGATTTAATGCACAGAAAGAACGTGTGATTTGAGCTTCTTTTCGAGGCATCGCGGGGTACGTAATGCCACTCGGAAAGCAAGGCGTAAGAGTTTAAGCAGAAAGCGATGCGTTTTTCGACGTCATTACGGTTTGGCAACGCTATCCGGATAGCTCTCGTGGACTTCTCGAAGTACACGCAGCGCAAGTGGAAATCGCACGCGGAAGACGTTATCCCCAGCCTTGTACACAGATTCTGTGGATAAAAGTTTTGGCCCGGAGCGATCCAGGCCGACTGGCATCGAGAAGCTACAATGAGCGTCGCCTGGCGACTAGATGTATGCCTCATGCCTAAAAACTTTCGAGCATCTCGGATCAGTCGGCTTCAAACATGACGCAGAAAGATATGGCGCACATCGATCCTCGGTTCCTCGATTTTCGAGACTTTAGTGCCGGTCAATGGGCAGCCATCTGCTTTTACCGCGACGCTCGCAGGCATCAGCGGAAGTTGCAGATTGGAGCGCTGCTGTTGGCATTCGTCGTGGCGGGCGTCACGGCGATATCCAGCTCATTCGGCGTCACGATCCAATCGGACGCTGCGTTTCTCGATTCGCCCTGGTTTCGCGATGGCGTTCCTGCACTGATATTAATTGTTGCGCTCATGGCACTCAGTTTGTCGTTCGGAATTGTGACGCGAGCGAAATCGTACATGCGCGAGTGGAAATTGCCCACGCACTTGATCGAAGGTCTCGAGCAATGTCCGACCGAAAAGATGTGAGGAGGATGTTTTCCGAGCCGGCCGGCTGAACCCGCGACAAGCGCAGCGTTGCATAGGCACGACACGCGCCTTGAGTCTCGTGTTTAAGTTTAAGGCGCAGTAATTTCGAGAGCTTTCCGAAAACCGATCGCCTGATTAGCCGTTATCTTGTCGATATCACCCGCGTCTGAGACGCATCGACTCCGCCGACTTGCTTCGGCTCACCTCCTTTCCACCCTTCGGGACCTCTCCCGAACGGGATCCAGGTTCCATCCTCAGGAGCCTGTACCGTGAACGACGCTTATCTCGACGTGCGCTGCGCGTACGTCATCGCAAAACTGAACTTGCGGGTTTCAGAGCAATTCGGCGCGCTGTTTCCAAACGCGAACGCATCGATCGATCTTGAGAGTCGCGAGTTTGACGAGATCGACCTGGAGCTGATCATGGACGATCAGATTTCCGAAGCCGAACGTCTTGGCTGGTGTGACGCACAGGCGGACGGCGACGATCAGGTGCCGCTTCTGTTCGCGGACGAACCTGCTTTGTCATCGGCGTGGAAGCGCGGCGTCCGACAGCATGATCTGACTGTCGAGTTGGAGAATTGTTCGTCGTGTCGGGCGGCGGGTTTCGATCCGTGTCCGTTTCACGGTTGATAGTCGGCTTCGCGGTTCAATTCCGACTGGTCCACTGAGCGCCGATTAACTCGGCCTCGCCACTTTCTATCCTATTCACCCTTCGGGAACCAAGCCCGAAGGGGCGAGTTCCCTCTTTGGAGCCCACAATGCAACAACAACCTACTCTCGCTCTCAAGCACATTCAGGTCAACATCAATCCCCGCAAGTATTTCGATGCGGCGGAGATGGAAGAGTTGACCGCATCCGTGCGCGAAAAGGGTGTCATCCAGCCTATCATCGTCCGAACGCTCGCCGATGGCGGCTTTGCCCTCGTCGCGGGCGGCCGCAGATACAAGGCGGCGCTCGCCGCGCACGGCGAAGACTACGAAATTCCGGTCGTCGTTCGGGACATCGATGAAGTCGAAGCGAAGCAGCTCGCCATCGTCGAGAACATCCAGCGTGCTGATATGTCCCCGGCGGAGGAAGCGATCGCGGCTGCCGAGCAGGTCGGGCTATGTAAAGGTGATCGTGACGAAGTCGCGCGTATCTTCGGTTGGTCTCGTGTTACGCTGGATAAGCGCCTTGCGTTGATGAATTGCAGCACGCCGGTGCTCGACGCACTGAGCACGCGGCAAATCCTGTTGGGTCATGCCGAGTTGCTGGCCGCCCTCCCCAAAGAGACGCAGGACAAGCTGCTGCCGGTGATTATCAAGGAAGGCAAGCCCGTCGCGGAGGTCAAGAAAACCATTGAGCAGGTCGCCTGTTCGTTGGCGGCTGCAATTTTCGACAAGGCGGACTGCGCCGGGTGCCCGCATAATTCGTCCACCCAGGGCGAGATGTTCGGTGAATCCATCGGGACGGGAAACTGCACCAACCGCACCTGCTACAACGAGAAGACCGAAAAGATGCTCGACGCGACGGCGACCAACCTGCGTGACGAATATCCGGTCGTGCGCATTGTGCGTGCGGGCGACAACCACACGCGCGTGCAACTCGTGGTTGACGGTCCGAAGGGCGTGGGCGTTGAGCAGGCCAAGGCGTGTCACGCGTGCTAGAACTACGGTGCAGCGGTGAGCGGCCTACCTGACTCGATCGGGAAGGTCTATAAGGGCCAGTGCTTCGACACGGTCTGCAACATGAAAAAGGTTGCGGCGAACCTGCAGGCGGTGAAAGCTGCCACGCAGCCGAAGGCGGCTGAGACGGCCAAAGCGGATAAGAGTGACAGTAAGTCCAGCGGCAAAGCCGCTCCGATATATGCGTCAGATGCGAAGGCCACGGGTGCTAACCCTTCAGTGACGGTCGTTTCCGAGTCCGACAAGATCAAGGCATACCGCGTGGCGTTGTGGCGTAAAGCCCTGCGCCGTGAGGTGGGTGCGGATCCTGTGCTTGCTCAGCGATTTTCTTGTCGCGATCGCGCTGTCCGACCAGATGCGCTGCGTCGATCATAAGACGCTCTCGGGCATCTGGGAGAAGCTCACGCAAGAGCTGATCCCGGCGGGTGACGTGACAAAGGCCGCGGCCGCTACGGCGGCTGCTGACGACGCACAGATGGCGCACGCCGTGACTGGCGTGACCATCGCAGCGATCCAGGGCCTTGACGTGCAGCACCTCACGCGTCTGTGCAAGCACCATCGCCTCGATCTCGCGAAGCACTGGAAGCTCTGCAAAGAGTTTCTGGAGTTGATCACGAAGTCGGAAATGATGGTGGTCGCTGATGAACTGGGCATTCGTGCCGCGCTCGGCGACAACTTCAAAAAGGTCTTCGGCAAATCGAAGTCGGAAGTCATCGACGCGCTTCTGGCAGTCGTTGGCTTCGACTACACGGGCAAGATTCCGAAGGTGCTCAAGTTCTAAGGCGCGGTTCGCCCGCGCATCGATCGTAGTTCCATCCTTTATAGACCGCCTCAGGGCGGTCTATATTCTTGTGCGCCCAGCATGGGCGCACTCTTGCGGGTGCAAGTCGCGCGGCAAGTTGACCACAGCGAGCGAAGTGAAGCGCAACTGCGGAAGGGCGACCGACCGTGGAGAGGAAGCGTGGAGCGAAAC
>NZ_LFJJ01000198.1 GCF_001189365.1 Candidatus Burkholderia verschuerenii
GGTGTTCCTGCAGCAGTCCCGACAGCTTCGGTTCCAGACGCGCCGCGCCGCCATCGGGCAGGCCGAGCCGCGCGACCTGTACCTGCCGCAGACGCAGCCGTTGCAAGGCTTCCCGCGTTTCTTGCGCGTCTGGCCCGTTCGCTCGACGACAATCCGCCCGCCAGCGCCGACAGCCACGCGATGGATCGTCTGGCCGATCTCGGCGTGAAGCCCGGCGAGCCGGTGCAATTCAAGAAGACCGATGGTCCGCTGCTCGACGCCGGCCTCGCAGATGGCCGCGAGCGGCTCGTCACCGTGCCGTCGAACGCCATCACGCGAAACGGATGGACCTGGTTCGGCGACGACGTTGGCGTTTACGGCACCGATTACATGCTGCGCGCGTATCTGGCGCGTCGCATGCAGGCCACCGGCACGAAGGAAGGCGAAGTGCGGCCGGTCGCGCGCGTCGACAGCGAAGGGCACACGCTCAACGGCGCGAATCACTATGTGATGCATTTCGCGCCGAATCAGTTGCCGCCGGTACGCGGCTTCTGGTCGCTCACGGCGTACACAAAAGACGGCGCGCTGAGCGGCGGCAAACGCGTGCGCATTTCGCTCAACGACCACGACCGTCTGAAGAAGAATCGCGACGGTTCGGTCGATCTCTACGTGTCCGCCGATTCGCCCGGCCGCGCGCATGCGGCGAACTGGCTGCCCGCGCCCGACGGCGACTTTCAACTGACGATGCGCCTCTACGCGCCCAAGCCCGAAGCGACCGACGGCTCGTGGACGCCGCCGTCCGTCATGCGTCAGTAATTCATCGCCCGATGCGCATTTGACGAACGTTTGCGCCCCGGCGCGTTCTATACTCGCTCCATCACCTTCATGAGATAAGCGACGTGACGCGGCGCGCGTGCGACTGTGCGATGTCCGCCGGAACGTCGCCGCGCGCATCGAATGTCAAGCGTCACCAAATCTTCACTCGCCAATGCCGGGCAAACCTTGCGCGGCGTGGTCCATGCGCGGCGCACGCGGCGCATTGTCATCGGGCTGATCATTGCGATTCTCGTGATCGGCGCGCTCGGTTTCTTCGTCGCGCCGCCGATCATCCGGCATGTCGCGGAACAGCAGTTGACGAAGCTGCTCGACCGGCCGGTGAGCATCCGGCGCATCGGCCTCAATCCCTATATGCTCGATTTCGATGCCGAAGGCGTGCATATCGGCGAATCGCAGGCGAATCTCGCGAAAGCGCCGGACAGTTCGAACGATTTCGCCGATGTGTCGCGGCTCGTCGTGCGCACATCGTGGGCGTCGCTGTTCAAGCTCGCGCCGGTCGTCAACGAACTGAAGGTCGATTCGCCGCGCATCAATGTCGTGCGATACGACGCCGAGCATTTCAATTTCTCCGATCTGATCGAGAAGTTTTCCAAGCCGTCGCCGGAACCGTCGAAGTCGCCGGCGAAGTTCTCCGTGTCGAATATCCGCATCGAGAACGGCAATGTCACGTTCGACGATCGTCTGCTGAAAGCGAAGCATGTGGTCGATCGCTTCGCGCTGCATATTCCGTTCATCGCGACGCTGCCGTCCGCTACCGAGATTTTCGTGACGCCGCTGTTACAGGCGCGCATCGACGGGTCGCCGTTGCTGGTGAAAGGGCGCACCAAGCCGTTTTCGCAGTCGCGCGAATCGGATGTCGCGCTTTCGCTCGACGATCTCGACGTGCCGCAACTCGCCGCTTACGCGCCCGCGTCGGTGCCGGTCGCGATCAAAAGCGGCAAGCTCTCGACCGATCTGAACGTGCGCTTTTCGATCGCGGGCGATACCCCGACCATTCGCATCGACGGTCAGGCGGATCTCGCCGATCTCGACGTCACCGATCGCGCGAACGCGCCGCTCGTCAAGGCGGGCAAGCTGCATGTGAAGATCGCCGATGCCGAGCCGCTGCGCAGCGTCTACAATCTCGACGACATCACGCTGACGAATCCCGACGTGCAGTTGTCGCGCGATGCATCGGGCGTGCTGAACGTGCAGAAGCTGGCGTCGTCCAAGCCCGCGGCCGAACCCGTGCCGAAGGAAGAAAAAGAAGCGACGCCGCTCGATTTGTCGATCAAACACGTGGGCATCGACGGCGGTCATATCGGCATCGACGATCAGCTGATGAAACAGCGCGTGCAGCTCGCGCTGAGCAATCTCGCCGTCACGCTCGACGATTTCTCGACGCTCGCCAAAACGCCCGCGCGCTATACGCTCAAAACCGCGCTCGATCACGGCGGCTCGCTCGATGCATCGGGCAACGTGACGCTCGCCTCCAAAACCGCCGACGTCAAACTCGCCGTCGATGCGCTCGCGCTGCCGCCCTTGCAGCCTTACTTGGCGAACGCATTCGCCGGGCGCGTGACGAGCGGCACGCTGGGCGCGAATCTGCCGATTTCGGTCGACTGGTCGAAGCCGGACGCCGCCGTGCAGGTCGCTTCGGGTGACGTCAAACTCGACGCGTTAACGCTCACGCCGAACGCGGCCAACGGCGCGCCGATCAAGCTCGCTTCGGCCGTCGCGAAGATCGACAAAGTGGATGTCGCCGCACGCAACGCGCAACTCGCGAGCGTGCAGTTGTCGGGCCTGTCGCTCGATGCAACGCGACGCAAGGACGGCAGCATCGATCTGGCATCGCTCGCCGGTCCCCACGATGCCGCGCCCGAATCCAGCGCGACGCACAAGGTCCAGAAGGCGCAGGAAGCGGGGCCGGCGTGGCATTACCGCATCGGCCAGATCGCGTTGAACGATGCCAGCGCCAACCTCACCGACGAAACGCCCGCGAAGCCGGTTAAGCTGCGCGTCGCGCCGCTGTCCGTGAGGGTGAAGCAGTTCAGCGACGATCTCTCCAAGCCGCTCGACGTCGACGGCAAGCTCACGCTCAACGGCAAAGGCGCGGTGGCGATCGGCGGCAATGTGACGGTCAATCCGCTCAAGTTCGCGCTGCACGTGAAGAGCGATCAACTCGATGCCTCCGCGTTCGAGCCGTATTTCGGCGACAAACTCAATGTCGAGATCGCCAGCGCGAACCTGAACGCGAACGGCGACATGACGCTCGCGGGCAGCGGCAAATCGCTCGCCGCGACCTACAAGGGCGACGTGTCGTTGTCGGATGTGCGGACCATCGACAAGCTGACCAACGATCGCTTCGCGGGCTGGAAGCTGCTCGGCCTGACCAACGTCAAGGTGAACTACAGCGAGCGCGGCACCGACATCGACGCGGCGAAAGTCACCTTCTCGAATTTCTACGGACGCGTGTTGCTCGATGCGCAAGGCCGTCTGAATCTGAAGGGCGTGGTTGCGGGCGACAACGGCACGACGCAACCGGTGACGAAGGACAAGACTGCGCCTGCGCCCGCGCCTGTCGCGAAGACAGCGGAAAAGACCGGTCCGCCGGTGAACGCGCGCTTCGGCGAACTGGTGCTCCAGAACGGCCGCGTCACCTACACGGACAACTTCATCAAGCCGAACTACACGGCGAATCTGGTGGCGATCAACGGGACCATCGGCGCATTCGGCACGCAGTCGAAAACGCCCGCGCCCGTCGATGTCTCCGCCAAGCTCGCCGCCAACGGGCCGGTTGCGATCAAGGGACAAGTGAACCCGCTGATCGACAAGCCCGCGCTCGATCTGACCGCGACCGCGCACGATATCGAGCTCGCTAATCTCACGCCGTATTCGTCAAAGTACGCGGGTTATCCGATCACCAAGGGCAAGCTCAACGTCGATCTGCATTACATGCTCGCCGACGAAAAGCTCAGCGCGAACAACCATCTGTTTATCGATCAGTTGACCTTCGGCGATCATGTCGACAACACGACCGCGACCAAGCTGCCGGTGCGCCTCGCCATTTCGCTGCTGAAGAACTCGCGCGGCGAGATCGACGTCAACATTCCGATTTCCGGTTCGCTGGACAACCCGGAGTTTTCGATCGGCGGACTGATCTGGCAGGCGTTTCTGAATCTCGTGCAGAAGGCGGTGACCGCGCCGTTCACGCTGCTCGCGCATGCTTTCGGTGGCGGCAGCGGCGAGGATCTCAACTACATCGAGTTCGATCCGGGCTCGGCCAATCTGAACGATGCCGCGCAGAAAGAAGCTCGAAACCATCGCGAAGGCGCTCGCGGACAAGCAGTCGATTCGCGTCGATGTGACGGGCCGCGTCGATCCGAAAGTCGACGAACCGGCGCTGAAGAACGCGTGGGTGGACAACCAGGTCAAGCGCGCGAAAGTGCGCGACATGTCGGGCAACGGCGAAAACGTGGACTGGAACGCGATCAAGGTATCGGACGCGGACTACGACAAATACTTGACCAAGGTCTACAAGAGCGCGGACTTCAAGAAGCCGACGAATTTCATCGGCATGACCAAGACGCTGCCGGATCAGGACATGAAGTCGGGGTTGGTCGACAACGCGCCCGTCGATGAAGGCACGCTACGCGATCTCGCGCAGCGTCGCGCTCAGGCGGTGCAGGAATACTTCGACGGCAAGATCGACAGCAAGCGGATCTTTACCGTCGCGCCCAGGCTCAATGCGGATGGCATAAAGGACAAGGGCGCGTCGACGCGGGTGGAGTTGGGGTTGAAGTAGCGGTCCAACTTTCAGCTTTGGCCGAGCCGTTCGTCAGGTTGGGTTTGACCAATATTCTTAGTTTCTCTTCGTTTGCTTCGTTTCTCGTCAGTCAATTGCAATAATCACATGCGCCACGACGCCGTCGTGCGCTCTTGATGATGAAATTGCAATGGCTGAAGTAACCAGACAAAGAACAGGCGAACTGCTAAGGAAGCTGTTCGAAATTTTGAAATCGCATCCGGAGGGAATGCCTGCCGGAAAGGCTTTGGAAGCCTTGGCAAACAGCGTGGCACTCACCGCATACGAAGCGGGATTCTACGAGTCCAGTGGGCAGAGACGTTTCGAGAAAATCGTGCGCTTTGCTACCGTAGCTTGTGTAAAAGGTGGCTGGATCGTTAAACACAAGGGCGTTTGGGCTGTCACGGATGTAGGTTTATCCGCATATCAGAAATTCAACGACCCTGCGGTCTTTCATCGCGAAGCAGGACGTCTCTATGGTCAATGGAAAGCGTCGCAATTGCGTGATGCGGCCGGTCTTGCAACCGTCTCCGCCAAGCTCAGCGAGCAAGCCGATCTTTCCTTCGATGTCGATGCAGAAACCGCGAGCGTTACTTATGAACAAGCCGAAGAACAGGCTTGGGGCGAGATCGAGCAGCATCTTCGCAAGATGCCGCCTTACGATTTTCAGGATCTGGTTGCGGACCTGCTTCGGGCAATGGGCTACCACGTCGGCTGGATTTCGCCGCCGGGCAAGGACGGCGGCGTTGATATCATCGCGAACACGGACCCGCTGGGCACGCGCGCTCCTCGAATCAAAGTGCAAGTCAAGCGTGTCGGACATCGCGTGGATAAGGACGGCCTGAAGTCGTTTATTGCGATCATCAACGACGATGACGTAGGCCTATTTGTTTCGCTCGGTTGATTCACTCGCGATGCCGAAACGTTTGATCGCGATCAGGAGCGCCGCAAAATCACTCTGATCGACTCCGAGCGATTGATCGAGCTTTGGATCGAGTTTTACGGCAAGCTCGATGACAAAGCCCGCACCCGCATGCCGCTGACGCCAATCTACTTCCTGACGCCGCAGAGTTGACGCAAGCTTCGTCATGGCGAGCGGGTCGTTGGATTAATCGCCCCCGACGCCGCGCCGCCACCGCCGCCCTTCGCCACCTTCGTGATCCAGATCAGCGGAATGATCAGAATGAAGATCACCGCTGAAATCAGGAAGATGTCGTTCAGGCCCATCATCGCGGCTTGCGAGTTGACGGTGAAGTTGAACATGCCGCGCGCCTGCGCCGTGTTGATATCGAGCGTCGACTGCGACATGTTGAGCGACTGCAGGAACGTCGGGTTGTAGATGTTCGCCTGCTCGGTCAGCCGCTCGTGATGCAGCGCGATGCGGTCATCCCACGCATTGCCCGCCAGCGACGTGCCGACCGCGCCGCAAAACACGCGCGCGAAATTCGACAGGCCCGCCGCCGCCGGAATCTTCGACGGCGGCAAACCCGACAGCACGATCGCCGTCAGCGGCACGAAGAACATCGCCATCGGAATGCCTTGCAAAAGCGTCGGCAGCACGAGATGCCAGGTGTCGATCTCGATCACGTACTTCGAGCGCAGCCAGAACACGAACGCGAAGCCGACGAACGCCATCGTCGCGATGATGCGCGCGTCGCTGCGCGGCAGCACCTTGCCCATGACCGGCGCGAGCATCACCGCGAAAATGCCGAGCGGCGCGGTGACCAGACCGGCATCGACGGAACGGTAGTTGAGGTATTGCTGCATCCATTGCGGTAGCAGCACGAGATTGCCGAAGAACACGCCGTACGCGACCGAAATCGCCACCGTGCCGCCGAAGAAATTGCGCCCCGCGAACAGCCGCAAATCGACGACCGGATTTTCCTCCGTCAATTCCCACACGACGAAAAACGCGAACGCGATGATCGCGACGACCGCCAGCACGACGATCACCGGCGACGAGAACCAGTCGAGGTCGCGGCCCTTGTCGAGCATGATCTGCAGCGACGCGACCCATGACACGAGCAGGAACAGCCCGACGACATCGATGGGCGCCTGCCGCGTCTTCGATTCACGCTCGCGATAGATGATCCACGTCACGCCCGCCGCGAACAGGCCGACCGGAATATTGATGTAGAAGATCCACGACCACGAATAGCTGTCGGTGATCCATCCGCCGAGCGCGGGACCGGCGATCGGGCCGACGGTCGCGGTCATCGCCCAGAGCGAGAGCGCCATCGACGCCTTTTCTTTCGGATACGAGCCGAGCAGGATTGCCTGCGACAGCGGAATCAGCGGCCCGGCGACCGCGCCCTGCAACACGCGCGCGATCAGCAGCACCGGCAGATTGGGCGCGAGGCCGCACAGCCATGAGGACAGCACGAACATCAGAATCGCGCCGACGAACAGGCGCACCTGCCCGAGCCGCTGCGTGAGCCAGCCGGTCAGCGGAATCGACACGGCATTCGATGCCGCGAACACCGTGATCACCCACGTGCCCTCGTTGACGGACACGCCGAGATTGCCGGAGATGGTCGGAATCGCGACGTTGGCGATCGACGAATCCAGCACGTTCATGAAGGTCGCGAGCGCCACCGCGAAAGTCGCGAGCACGAGTTTGCCGCCTTCGAGCGGCGGAGGCGGGGCGGGTGCGGCGGCGGGTGTCGGTGCTGCGGGTGCGCTAGGCGTCGTCGGTGTGCTCATGCGGCTCCTGGGCGTCGCGCCGGAGCACACGCGCGCCACGGCCGGTTTCGGTCAAGCCGCCAGTTTGCCTTGGAGAGAAAAAAGTTGCAAAACCAAACGGTATAGGGTCTCCTCCAGCGCGCTCCTAAAAATGTATCTACACGTTGACACTCGATAGGGCGGCGGATAGGCTGAAAGTATCGATACGTTTCTACGATTCCGGAGCCATCATGCCCAAACAAATCCTAAAACGTTGGGGCAATAGCCTTGCCGTGCGCATTCCTGCCAATATGGCTGCTGAGATTTCCGTTGAGGAGGATCAGGAAGTGCATGTGGAAGTAGAGGATGGCCGCATTGTTGTGCGGCCGCACAAAGCGATTCGACGTTTTTCCCGTGAACGTCTGATTCAGCAATATCGGGAAGGCAAACTCGTCCCGCACGACGAGATCGACTTCGGCGATCCCATGGGCACGGAATGGGGCGGTCCGGAAGATCCATCGCGCGAGGGCATCGAATGAAGAACGGAATTCCGGATGCCGGCGATATCGTGCGATTGCACATCGGGCCGTCGAAGGGTAACGAGCAGGACGGATATCGCGCCGTGCTGGTCATATCCGATCTCATGATGAACGAGATCACACGGCGTTTTACCGGCTTGCCGATCACGTCGACCATTCGCGGATGGGAGACCGAGGTGCCGATCGCCAGCCTGAAGCGCCCGGGTGTTGCGATGGTCGATCAGATCAGGACGTGGAGTCTCGTTGCGCGTGGGATCGACTTCAAAGGCGAGACGGTCACCGAGGACGAACTCGACGCCGCCAAATTCGCGATTCGCTCGTTCCTGCAACTTTGAGCGTCGAGCGCGCGGCGTCAAAGGTCGCGCGCTCATCGCAACGCCCCCTCATTTCGCCGAAATATCAATATCCCCCAGATACTTCTTCGCGTACTTGTCGATCGTCCCGTCCGCCTTGACCTTGGCGATCGCCGCATCGAGTTTCGCCTTCAACGCGCCGTCGCCCTTGCGCACGCCGTACGCGATGCCGCTGCCGAGAATCTTGTCGTCCCGCACCGGCGCGCCGACGAACGCGAATCCCGCGCCGTCAGGCTTCGACAAAAAGCCGTTCTGGCCGGCGGGCGCGAGCACGAGCGTGGCGTCGAGGCGGCCGGATTTCAGGTCCGTATAAACCTGATTCTGGTCCTGATACGGCACAACCTTCACGCCCTCGTTCTCCCAATGCGCCTTGGCGAAGGTCTCCTGAATCGAACCTTGCAGCACGCCGACACTCTTGCCTTTGAGCGATGCCGACGTCGGTTCCAGGCCGCTGCCGGTCTTGGCAATCAGTTGCGTCGGCACGCGATACACGACGGTCGTGAAATCGATCGCCTGGCGACGCTGGTCGGTCGCGTTCATCGCGGAGTTGATCGCGTCGAACTTGCGGCCTTGCAGCGCGGGAATCAAACTGTCGAACGAGGTCTCGACCCATTTGCACTGCATCTTCGCGGCGGCGCACACCGCGTTGCCGACGTCGATATCCAGTCCCTGCAATTCGCCCGTCGACGACTTCGATTCGAACGGCGGATATTGCGCTTCCAGCCCGAAGCGCAACGTATCGGCGGCGAGCGCGACGCCGCTCGACATGGCGCCGGCGAGCAGAAACGCGGTGGCGAGGCGATGCATGTTCATCGTGATGGTCTCCTGAAATGGCTTAAATCGAACGAAGACGGCGCGCGCCTTCGATGAGCGTGTCGTCGTCCTTCGCGAACGAAAGGCGAATCACGCGGTTGTCGGTGCCGTCGGTATAGAACGCCGACAGCGGAATCGTCGCGACGCGCGCCTCGCGGATCAGGCGCAGCACGAAGTCGCTGTCGGTTTCGTCGGAGATCGCATCGTAGCGCGCCAGCATGAAAAAGCTGCCCGCGCTCGGCATCAGCGTGAAGCGCGAACCGGTGAGTTCCCGCGCCAGCAGATCGCGCTTGTGCTGATAAAACGGCCCGAGATTCAGATAACTCGATGCATCGGCGAGCGCGTCGGCGAAGGCCATCTGCATCGGCGTATCGGCGGAAAAGGTCATGAACTGGTGGATCTTGCGAATCTCGGCCGTCAGCGCGGCGGGCGCGAGACAGTAGCCGACGCGCCAGCCCGTCACGTGATACGACTTGCCGAACGACGACACGATCACGCTGCGCTCGGCCAGCGCCGGGTAACGCGCCATGCCTTGATGCGGCGCGCCGTCGAACACGACATGCTCGTACACCTCGTCCGACAGCACGATGATCTTCGTGTCGCGCGTCAATGCCGTCAGCCGCTCGATGTCGTGTGCGGTGAACGCGCTGCCGGTCGGATTGTGCGGAGAGTTGACGAGAATCATGCGCGTGCGCGGCGTGATGGCGGCCGCGACCTCGTCCCAGTCGATATGAAAATTTTCCGCCGACAGCTTGATCGCAATCGGCGTCGCCCCCTGCAACTGTACGATCGGCGCGTAACTGTCGAACGACGGCTCGAAATAGATGACTTCGTCGCCCGGATGCACGAGCGCGCTGATGGTCGCGTAAAGCCCTTCGCTTGCGCTCGCGACGACCGTCACTTCCGTGCCCGGATCATACTGCGCGCCATAGAGCGCGTGCGTCTTCTGAGCGATGGCTTCGCGCAGCGCGAGGACGCCGGACATCGGCGAATACTGGTTATGTCCTGCCCGCATGGCTCGCTCGACGCCTTCGATCAGCCGCGGATCGCAGGCGAAGTTCGGCGCGCCCTGCGAGAGATTGAGCGCGTGATGCTCGTCGGCGAGCTGGCCGATCACGGTGAAAATGGTCGTGCCGACACTGGGCAGCTTCGATTCGGGAATGCAGGCGCTTTGCACGGTGTCTCCGGTATTGCGATATCGCTGGAAAAAAGTCGCGGTGCGATCCTCGATTCAACCGCATCGAAATCGCGCGGACAATCGAAACCTTGTCATACTAGGTCCTGTTTACATTTAAGAGCGGCCCGAAGGCAGACACGATGGAGACAAAGGTGAGGTAGCTGTGGGCGAGTTTGTCATATCGAGTGGCGACGCGACGAAAATGCTTGATACGCTTAAAGA
>NZ_LFJJ01000199.1 GCF_001189365.1 Candidatus Burkholderia verschuerenii
GGCGTGACCGGCCATATCGTGCCTTGGAATTATCCGCTGCAGATTTTCGGGCGCAGCGTCGGCGCGGCGCTCGCGACCGGCAACGCCTGCGTCGTCAAGCCCGCCGAGGACGCGTGCCTGTCGCTGTTGCGCATCGCGGAACTGGCGGCGGAAGCGGGCTTGCCGGAAGGCGCGCTGAATATCGTCACCGGATACGGGCACGAAGCGGGCGCGGCGCTGGCGCGTCATCCGGGCATCGACCATATTTCGTTCACCGGTTCGCCCGCGACGGGCGCGGCCGTCACCAAGATGGCGGCGAACAATCACGTTCCGGTCACGCTGGAACTGGGCGGCAAGTCGCCGCAAATCGTGTTCGCCGATGCCGATTTCGACGCCGCGCTGCCCGTGCTCGTCGCGGCCATCGTGCAGAACGCCGGGCAGACGTGTTCGGCGGGCAGTCGCGTGCTGATCGAACGCGCGGCCTACGAGCCGCTGCTGGAGCGCTTGTCACAGGCGTTCGGCGCGCTGAAGGTCGGCCCGAGCACGCTCGATCTCGATTGCGGCCCGCTGATCAGCGCGAAGCAGCAGCAGCGCGTGTGGGATTTCCTCTCCGATGCCCAGCACGACGGCATCGCGATGGCCGCGCACGGCGAAGTCGTCGCGGAAGCGCCGGAAGCGGGCTTCTATCAGGCGCCCACCTTATTGCGCGATGTTCCGCCGACACACCGTCTCGCGCGCGAGGAAGTGTTCGGCCCGGTGCTCGCCGCGATGCCCTTCGACTCCGAAGACGAAGCGCTGACGCTCGCCAACGGCACCGATTACGGACTGGTGGCGGGCATCTGGACCCGCGACGGCGACCGGCAAATGCGGCTCGCGCGGCGCGTGCGTTCCGGACAGGTGTTCATCAACAACTACGGCGCGGGCGGCGGCGTCGAACTGCCGTTCGGCGGCGTGAAGCATTCGGGCCACGGACGCGAGAAAGGCTTCGAGGCGCTGTACGGTTTCACGACGCTCAAGACCATCGCCATCAAACACGGCTGACCGGAGACCACCATGCGACTGCAAGGAAAGACGATCATCGTGACGGGCGGCGGCTCGGGTTTCGGCGAAGGCATCGCGAAGACCTTTGCGCGCGAAGGCGCGAACGTCGTCGTCAACGATCTGAACTGGCCGGCGGCCGAGCGCGTGGCGAGCGAAATCGCCCTGGCGTCGTCGGGGCAGGCGAAGCACGGGCGCGCCATCGCCGTGCAGGGCGACGTGACCCAGCGCGAGGACTGGCAGACGCTGCACGACGCCGCCATTGACGATTTCGGCAGCGTGCAGATTGTCGTCAATAACGCGGGCACGACGCATCGGAACAAGCCGGTGCTCGATGTCACCGAAGCCGAGTTCGATCGCGTCTACGCAGTGAACGTGAAGAGTTTGTACTGGAGCGTCGAGCAGTTCGTGCCGTATTTTCGCGAATAGGGCGGCGGCGCGTTCATCAATGTGGCGTCGACGGCGGGCGTGCGGCCGCGCCCCGGGCTCGTCTGGTACAACGGCAGCAAGGCGGCGGTGATTATCGCGAGCAAGGCGCTGGCGGTCGAACTCGGGCCGGACCGGATTCGCGTGAACTGCATCAATCCGGTGATGGGCGAAACCGCCCTGCTGTCCGAATTCATGGGCATGGAAGACACGCCGGAGAACCGCCGCAAGTTTCTCGCGACGATTCCGCTCGGACGGCTGTCGACGCCGCAGGACATCGCCAACGCGGCGCTCTACCTCGCCTCCGACGACGCCGAGTTCATCACCGGCATCGCGCTCGAAGTGGACGGCGGGCGCTGCGTCTGAGCTTTGTCCGGGGCAAGCGGTTTTATCGGTGTTTTCCTTAGCTTGGCGCGCAGGCTGACCGCTTGCATTCTTACGCGACTGTAATCGCGGGCTGGCCCGGCCCGCGACATCGATAAAAGCCCAAGGAGACAGCATGGCCAGCACCGCCAACCCGATGCCGCGCCCCGGCGCGAGCGCGCCTTCCGCGTTCGAGGAAGCCACTTACCGCAAAGTCGTGTGGCGGCTCTCGCCGCTACTGCTTATCTGTTACGTGGTCGCGTATCTGGATCGCGTGAACGTCGGCTTCGCCAAGTTGCAGATGGCCGCCGACCTGAATTTGTCGGACGCCGTGTACGGCTTCGGCGCGGGGATTTTCTTTTTCGGCTACTTCATTTTCGAAGTGCCCAGCAACGTGATCCTGCATCGCGTCGGCGCGCGGGTGTGGATCGCGCGGATCATGATCACGTGGGGCGTCATCTCGGCGCTGACCATGTTCATCTCCACGCCGACGATGTTCTACGTGATGCGCTTTCTGTTGGGCGTCGCGGAAGCGGGCTTCTTTCCCGGCATCATTCTTTATCTGACGTACTGGTTTCCGGCGCAGCGGCGCGGCCGCATGACTTCGCTGTTCATGACGGCGATCGCGTTGTCGGGCCTGATCGGCGGCCCGATCAGCGGCTGGATCATGGATTCCTTCCACATGAAGAACGGCTGGCACGGCTGGCAATGGCTGCTGCTGCTCGAAGGGATTCCGTCGATCATCGTGGGCATCGTCGTGTTCCTGAAGCTAGACGATCGCATTTCGGAGGCGAAGTGGCTGACGCAGGACGAACGCGATCTGCTGGCGCGCAATATCGCGGCGGATAACGTCGAGAAGGAAGACCTGTCGATCGGCAAGATCCTCTCCAGCGGCAAAGTGTGGCTGATGAGCCTGATCTACTTTTCCTTCGTGATGGGCCTGTACGGCGTGAGCTTCTGGCTGCCGACCATCATCAAATCGATGGGCGTAAAGGATGCGTTGCACATCGGCCTGCTCTCGGCGATTCCCTACGGCGCGGCGGTCGTCGGCATGCTGTGGGCGGCGCGCAGCGCGGATCGCAGCGGCGAGCGGCGCTGGCATATCGCGATTCCGGCGGTCATCGGCGCGATCGGCCTGGTGATGTCCGTGATGCTCGCGAGCAACACGACGCTCGCGATGCTCGGCCTCACGCTCGCGACGATGGGCATCCTCACCACGCTGCCGCTGTTCTGGAGCCTGCCGACGGCGTTCCTCGCGGGCACGGGCGCGGCGGCGGGTATCGCGATGATCAACTCGCTGGGCAATCTGGCGGGCTTTCTGAGTCCGTATCTGGTGGGATGGCTCAAGCAGTTATGCTGGCAGGGTTTCTGGTGCTCGGCGCGGTGCTGGTGTTGAGTGTGCCGGCGAAGATGGTGAATAAGTGACTACCTATTGAGCCAGACACGGCTTGGGAAACTATTTATTGGCCTCGACACACATAGGCTGCGGCGATGCGCGACTCGACAGTCCACGAGTTGCGCACCGCTTTACCAGCCCTTCAGCTCTTGAATTCGGACTGAAGTCTTCATCCACCGACACCGCTCAGCCTGCTCGGTGTTGTCAGAACCGCAATCCCTATCCTTATCACTTATCCAACGTCGTTCGTCCTCTTTCAACACCGCTCCTCTGGCGGAACCCATACTTCGAAGCTTGGTCTTGTACAACATATTGACGTCACGATCTGCATCGGATTGCAGAAGCGCATAGGGACGCTCTTGCGCGATCTCTTGACGAAGCACCAAATCAAGGTCAAACGCGATATCGACATTGTCGTTATAAAAGCCTGCAGTCCCAATCCGAATGCGCACCTTATGGCTTCCGGAGTATCGAGGTATAGCTGATTTATAGCTCAGCAGTACCAATGACTCGTTCAAAAGATTGTCGAGAATTCGCTCATGAACCTCCGCGACAGGCCGATTGTTCTCCCGTAACTGAACGGTATAGCACGGTCGGTCCGCGCCAATGTCATCGACAAACTTGCTGGTACATTCGCCAGGCGGCGGCAACACGATGTCAAATGGAGCATCGACTTCCTTGTTCGTGACTTTAAGTAGCGCGAGAACCGTTTCGTCGTCTTTGTATAAGCTGATCCGAGAAGATCGATCGTGAGGATTGGTTCGGCGAGCACGCTTTGCGCCCAGAAAAAGCAAAAAGCCGCTAAAACTTTGATCAATATACGTTTGGGCACCGCCGCATTCTCCACTCAAATCCAAAATCGCTACACACAGCCTTAAGATGCGAAAAGCGCAACGTAGTATGCGGCGGCCAACGGTTTCGTCGATATCGAGCAAATCAATTTGACAATTGCTCGCATCGGAAAACTCAGATCACGCACCGCTTCGACGCATGCCGCCTCGCGCATGCACCAAAACCGTCCGTAGCGAACCGGCCGCGCATCGGTCAATCCTCCCGGAATCCCCCGCCAAGCCGCGCCAGTCAAGCATTTGCCCCCCATTGGCATACCCCTTGCAGAAGGTGTTTCGCTGATCGACGTCCACCTACACAAACGACCCGCTCAACGGCTTCACTGCTCTTTACATACACATCGGCAAGGGGATTACATCAATGAAACGTCGCAGTCTGCTGAAGTTCGGTTCCATGTCGGGCGCGCTTGCGCTCGCAGGCCAGCTCCCGATCAGTAAAGCCCAAGCTGCTGATAGCGGTCCGATCAAGGTCGGCATCCTGCACTCGCTGTCGGGCACGATGGCGATCTCCGAGACGTCGCTGAAGGACACGGCGCTCATGACCATCGCCGATATCAACAAGAGCGGCGGCGTGATGGGCCGCCAGCTTCAGCCGGTCATCGTCGATCCGGCATCGAACTGGCCGCTGTTCGCCGAAAAGGCGCGCCAGCTTCTGACGCAGGACAAGTGCGCGGTCGTGTTCGGCTGCTGGACGTCGGTGTCGCGCAAGTCGGTGCTGCCGGTGTTCGAGGAACTCAACGGCCTGCTCTTCTATCCGGTGCAGTACGAAGGCGAAGAGATGTCGCGCAACGTGTTCTACACGGGCGCGGCGCCGAATCAGCAGGCGATCCCCGCCGTCGAATATCTGATGGGACCGGAAGGCGGCAGCGCCAAGCGCTTCTTCCTGCTCGGCACGGACTACGCTACCCGCGCACGACCAACAAGATCCTGCGCGCTTTCCTGCACTCCAAGGGCGTGAAAGATGCGGACATTCAAGAGGTCTACACACCGTTCGGACATAGCGACTATCAGACCATCGTCGCGAACATCAAGACCTTTGCCCAGGGGGGAAAGACAACCGTCGTGTCTACGATCAACCGCGATTCGAACGTACCGTTCTACAAGGAACTGGGCAACCAGGGCCTGAAGGCGACCGACGTGCCGGTCGTCGCGTTCTCGGTCGGCGAGGAAGAACTGCGCGGCATCGACACGAAGCCGCTGGTCGGCCACCTCGCGGCATGGAACTACTTCATGTCGGTGAAGAACCCGAACAACTCGAAGTTCGAGAAGGAATTTTTCGCGTACGCGAAAGCGCAGAACCTGCCGGGCGGCGACAAACGCGTGACCAACGATCCGATGGAAGCGACCTTCGTCGGCATCCACATGTGGAAGCAGGCCGTCGAAAAGGCGAAGAGCGCCGATATCGACAAGGTTCGCACCGCGATGATCGGACAGACCTTCGCCGCGCCCTCGGGCTTCACGTTGACGATGGACGGCAATCACCATCTGCACAAGCCGGTGATGATCGGCGAAATTCGCGGCGACGGTCAGTTCAACGTCGTGTGGAAAACCAAGACCGCGATTCGCGCGCAGCCGTGGAGCCAGTATATCGCAGGTAACGAAGGCAAGCCGGACGTGGTCAGCTCGATCCCCGCGTTCCTGCGCCGTCAGCGCGTGCGGGTGGCGTAATACCTTGGTGGTTTGAAGCGGCACGGCCGCGCGCATGGCATCGCGCGCGGCCCATCAGTTCTTTTTAGAAAGGCCATCATGACCGGTTCAATCGTGCGTGTCTTCCTTGCGCTATGCATCGCGCTGACGTCTCTCACGGCACACGCGCTCACGAACGAGGATCTCGCCCGCTCGCGGGCGACGACTTCGAAGCCAAGTCCGCCGCCATCGACAAACTCATCTTGACGGGCGATGCCACTTCCATCGCAGTCCTGAACGCTCTTTCCGATGGATCGCTCGTCGCCACCAACGACGGCCGCGTCTATATCCAGTCCGACGACGGCAACAAGGATCCGCTGACCGGCAAGACCGCCGAAGCGCCGGATGCGCAACAGATCACCTTGAGCAACACGCTGCGCACGAAAGTGGCGGGCGCGTTGTCCGGCCTGCAACTCGCATCGACCGATGTCGCGAAGCGCCGCGAAGCCATCGCCGCGCTGCTGAAGAACCCGGACGCATCGATGAAGCCGATGATCGACCGCGCCCGCGCCATCGAAAAAGATCCAGATTTGAAGAAGCGCCTCGACACGCTCTGGGCGATGACCGCGTTGCACGATCCCGAAGTCAACAAGCGGCTGGAAGCCGCGCAACTCGTCGCCGCGCGCCACGATCTCGACATGTACGAACTGCTGCGCCCGATCGTCGCGAAGAAGGCGGACGGCAGCTACAACGAGCCCGATGAGCGCGTGCGGAGCGCCGCGCAGGAAGCCATCTACGCGCTCGATTCGATCCAGCGCCGCAGCGAGATTTTCGGCACGCTGTTCGCCGGTCTTTCTCTTGGTAGCGTGCTGCTGCTTGCTGCGTTGGGCCTGGCTATAACTTATGGTTTGATCGGCGTCATCAACATGGCGCATGGCGAGTTTCTGATGATCGGCGCGTACGCGACTTATGTCGTGCAGAACCTCGTGCAGCATTACGCGCCCGCTGCGTTCAATTGGTATCCGCTGTTCGCGGTGCCGGTATCGTTCGCGGCGGCGGCGCTAGTCGGCATCGTGCTGGAGCGGCTCGTGTTGAAGCTTCTCTATGGACGTCCGCTCGAAACGCTGCTGACGACCTTCGGTATCAGCCTGATTCTGATTCAGGCGACGCGCACGATCTTCGGCGCGCAGAACGTGCAGGTGACGAATCCTTCGTGGATGAGCGGCGGCGTCGCGGTGATGCAGAACCTCATTCTTCCGTATAACCGCATCACGATTCTGGTGTTCTCGCTCCTCGTGGTGGCGATCGCGTGGGGCGTGCTGACGAAGATGCGTCTCGGCCTCTTCGTGCGCGCGGTGACGCAGAACCGTCGCATAGCCGCGTGCGTCGGCGTGAAGACGGCGCGCGTCGATTCGTATGCATTCGCGTTCGGCGCGGGCATCGCGGGACTCGGCGGCTGCGCGCTGTCGCAGATCGGCAATGTCGGTCCCGATCTCGGGCAGAGCTACATCATCGATTCGTTCATGGCCGTGGTGCTGGGCGGTGTCGGCCAGCTGGCGGGTACGGTGATCGGCGGCTTCGGGCTGGGGCTCGTCAGCAAGGCGGTCGAACCGTTCTGTGGCGCGGTGCTCGCGAAGATCGCGGTGCTGGTGCTCATCGTGTTGTTTATCCAGAAGCGTCCCCAGGGCATGTTCGCCCTGAAGGGCCGCAGCGCGGAGGCCTGATCTCATGAATGCCTCGACCAATGTCAGCGCCAACCTCGACGTCGCGCCGCAACCCGATGCGGAAGCGGCACGCGCGGGCTTCGCGCTGGGACTTCCGCCGCGCGCGGCGCTGTTGCCGCGCAATGGCTGGATCGCATTGATTGCGCTCATCATCGCGATGGGAATCTTCGTTCCGGTGTCGTCGCTCGTGCTGCCGGAGACGAGCACGTTCCACTTGTCCGCCTACGCGATGACGCTCGTCGGCAAGCTCATGTGCTACGCGATCGGCGCGCTCGCGCTCGATCTCGTGTGGGGCTATTGCGGCATTCTGAGCCTCGGGCACGCGCTGTTCTTCGCGCTCGGCGGCTATGGTATGGGCATGTATCTGATGCGCTCGATCGGCCGCGAAGGCACGTATCAAAGCGATCTGCCGGACTTCATGGTCTTCCTCGACTGGCACAAGCTGCCGTGGTACTGGGAAGGCACGGAACATCTCTGGTATGCGCTCGCGCTCGTCGTGCTGGTGCCGGGCGTGCTCGCGTGGGTGTTCGGCTTCTTCACGTTCCGTTCGCGCGTGAAGGGCGTGTATCTGTCGATCATCACGCAGGCCATGACCTTTGCCGCGATGCTGCTGTTCTATCGCAACGAAACCGGCTTCGGCGGCAACAACGGCTTCACCGACTTCAAGCGCATCGCGGGCTTTCCGATCACGCATCCGGGCACGCCCACGGCGTTGTTCCTGATCACGTTCGCGGTGCTGGTGCTGGCTTTTCTCGCGGCGCGCTGGATCGGCACGTCGAAGCTCGGACGCGTCGTGACCGGCGTGCGCGACGGCGAAACGCGTCTGATGTTCCTGGGCTACTCGCCGCTCGCGTACAAGCTGTTTATCTGGACCGTGTCGGCGGTGTTGTGCGGAATTGCGGGTGCGTTGTATGTGCCGCAGGTGGGCATCATCAATCCGAGCGAAATGTCGCCGGCCAACTCGATCGAAATGGCGATCTGGGTGGCGGTCGGCGGACGCGGCACGTTGATCGGACCGATCATCGGCGCGTTTGCCGTGAACGGCGCGAAAAGCTTTTTCACGGCTTATTTCGCGGAGTATTGGCTGTTCTTCCTTGGCCTTATCTTCACGCTCGTGCCCTTGCTCTTGCCGAACGGCATCATGGGTCTGATCGATCTCGCGCGCCGCAAGAAGGCTGCTTCAGGAGACATCGCGGAATGACTGCAATCAATGCCTTGATCGTCGATTTGCCGCCGATTCCGGACTCGTTGCACAAGAACATCAACGTAACGTCGGGCATGGGGCACGTGCTCGCGCCTGGCGAGATCGATGTATCGCACGGGACGATTCTTTATCTCGAAGACGTGACCGTGAGCTTCGACGGCTTTCGCGCGTTGAACAAACTCACGCTGTCGATCGACGTGGGCGAATTGCGCTGCGTGATCGGACCGAACGGCGCGGGCAAGACGACGATGATGGACGTCATCACCGGCAAGACGCGTCCGGATGGCGGCAAGGTTTTTCTCGGACAGACCTTCGACCTTACGCGCATGTCGGAGCCGGTGATTGCGCGCACGGGCATCGGGCGCAAGTTTCAGAAACCTACGGTGTTCGAGAATCATCCCGTGTGGGAGAACCTTGAACTCGCGATGAAGACCGACAAGAGCTGGTTTGCTTCGCTGCGCGCGCGGCTCGATCGGCAGGCGCAGCAGCGGATCGAGGAAACGCTCGAACTGATTCGTTTGCAGCATCAGGCAACGCGGCTGGCCGGTGAGTTGTCGCACGGACAGAAGCAGCGGCTCGAAATCGGCATGTTGCTCATGCAGCAACCGGCGCTTTTGTTGCTCGATGAGCCGGTTGCGGGCATGACCGATCACGAGACGATGGAACTCGCCGAGTTGCTCAATAAATTGCGTGGCACATGTTCGATGATGGTCGTTGAACACGACATGGAGTTTGTTGCTGCGCTTTCCGGCGATGCCGGGAAAGTGACTGTTATGGCTGAAGGGTCTGTTCTTGCCGAAGGGACGCTTGATGAAGTCAAGCGGGATGAGGCGGTTAGTGAGTCTTATCTTGGACGGTAAGTTTTTTTTTGGTGGTGGTGGCTATGCGGCTCTTTTCGCGCTTTATTTTCAGTAGCCGCCTCCCCGGCGGAGGGGTCACTTTCTTTGCGGCGGCAAAGAAAGTGACCAAAGAAAGCCGCTGTCCGATCCTAAGCACCTTCTTGAGCGGCCCCGGCACAGGACTCGAGACTTGGCACAGCAGTAGCGAGTGTTCTCGTGTGCGTTTGGGCGCGGGTTCCCATGCGATCCGTGCTTTCTCGCCTACATCGGTATCGGTCCCCTTCGGCTTACTCCGGCCTCGCTACGCGGCCGGTTTAGGGCCGTATAAGCAACCGGCAGGTGATCAGTGAAACGACCTCGAATGCGGCATCGCACTTATCGTTATTCGGCCCTACCCCGATTTGAGCGTCGACAAGGACCAAGCACGTTCGGTTAGCCAAGCTCGTCGATTTGGTTGCGGGCTCTGTCTCTGTCTAGCTTTGATTGCGGAGCGTGGCACGCAAGAGCGCTTACTTTTCCATCGAAGCGCTAACCAAGGTAGGGCCGAATAACGATTAAACCGATGACGTGTTCGAGGTCGTTTCGCTAAACACCTGCCGGTTGCTTATACGGCCCTAAACCGGCCGCGCAGCGAGGCCGGAGTAAGCCGCAGGGGACCGTTACCGATGTAGGCGAGAAATCGCTAATCGCATGGGAACCAGCGCCGGAACGTACCGTGAAGACACTCGCTACTGCTGTGCCAAGTCTAAAGTCCTGTGCCGCGGCCGTTCCGGTAGTGTGCAGAATGATGTGCAAAAACGCTGAGGCGGCAGGAGCGCAGAGGCAGGGGTGGCCGTGGTGTAAGTTGATGAATGTCCAGTTCGTCAACCTGCCCTCGGGAGGGCTTACGCCATGGC
>NZ_LFJJ01000200.1 GCF_001189365.1 Candidatus Burkholderia verschuerenii
CGCTCCACGCTTCCTCTCCACGGTCGGTCGCCCTTCCGCAGTTGCGCTTCACTTCGCTCGCTGTGGTCAACTTGCCGCGCGACTTGCACCCGCAAGAGTGCGCCCATGCTGGGCGCACAAAAAAACCCGCTCGTGGGGAGCGGGTCAATCCACATCAGCGGAGACATGGAGGAGACGAAGCTAGGGTAACCACTTACTTTGATTTTCGCAACGCTTTTCCGACGACAAGACAATCCGCGAATTCCGGATTTCGGTACGGCGTGCCCGGTGGCATCGCATTACGATTCAAGATATGCCCCGTGTCCAGCATGCAGAAGCACCGTCCCTCGAACGCCGCCTCTTGAGCGGCGGCCTCCCAGGTCAGCGTCAGAACATCAAAGATTGGATCGAGCGGTTTCACGGCGAAGTCGGCGAGCGATATCGACCGTATAACGGCATAAACATCAGATGATTGAGGGCGGGGACATCGAACCTATGCGATCGCTTTGGAAATGTCGGTGACGTTCGAGTCGGCGCGCTCCGGAAATCGGCTGGTGGCTTGATTCAGCGATTGATCCGCGATTTGTTCTGCTCGTGCGGCGTCGGCCTCGATCGTCCGCATCCGGGCGACACGTTTGAGGATGCCATTGAGCGAGGCGCGCGGACCGAGCCGGATCGTGCCGCAATAGTAGATGTCACCGCACACCTGGCCATTGACCTCAAGCGAACCGCGCGCATGCACGTCACCGTCCACGCGGCCGTCGATGCGCACATGTTCGCCCTGCGCCATGCCCTTGAGAAGACCGCCTTCGCCCACGTGCAGCAAACCTTGCGTCGAAATGATGCCGCCGTCGAGCAGTCCAAAGCAGGACACGCCGTGATCGACGACCATGTCGCCTGTGATCGCGCAACCCGGCGCAATAAGTGTGATGTTGAGTTCGGTTTTCATGTGATTTCTCAAAACATTTGCACTTCGTTGGAGCCGGGCCGGCTGGTCGGTGCGGGCTTTGTGTTCGTCGGGGTGGAGGATTGCTCGCCGTCATGGGCTTGCGTGTCGCGTAGGCGCACGACGTGGCGTCGATAGGGGTGTGTCGACGCTGTTGCCGGTGTTTGGGCCGGCGGCAGGGACTGTGCGTCTGGCGTTACTGATATCACGGGTGTCGTCGGCATTACTGGTGTGACGATCGGCTTTGACTCGCCTTGCGCAGCCTGCGGCGCTGCTTGGGCAATTTGGGGCGGCTCTACTTTGCTCGCGCGCGGAGCGTCAGCCTCGCGATGGCTTTGCCGGATCGGAGACGCGGCCGCGGTCTTGGTTTGATCGGAGACCGACGATGCGGGCCTCGTCGGGCCGCCCGTGTTCGTAGGATTGGTGGATGCGACGCTGTTTATCGACGTGCGGAACTGATCTGCAGTCAGTAGTCCGGGCGCCAGCGGCCCCACCGGTTCATGGTCAAGATCGTTCGAATGTAAGACCGACGTGATGACGACCGGGCGCGTGGGCGTTGCATCGATTGTGCGTGCCGCTGTTTCGCTGGTAGGTTTCAAATACGTTGTCGCATTAGCCCTTGAGAGCGTGAGCTCCTTCACGTCGCTCTTCAGGGAAGAGGCGCTTGTCCCTACGGCGCGATAGACCTTGGCCGCACCAATCCACGTTAATGCGACCAAAATCGCTACCATCATGGGAGCGGCACAACTGCGAATGAGCCAAATACGGGTGATGCGGGACATCGCTCGCTGCGACATGGACGGAATATCGCTCTCGAACGTTGTGGGTGCGGGTAAGGCGGCAATCTGTCGTGACAGGTCGATAGTCATCGAATCGGGTGCGAATTGCGCATGCAGCCGTTGAATATCGCGTAGGTCCATATAACTCCCTGTGATAAATGTCGGATGGTGTAACCCAGGTTGGGCATTAGTCGCTGAAGCTGGAGAGTTCGCCGCAATTGAGAGAACGCCATCAATAACCATGCGTCGGGCGTGCAACAGTAGTACAGCGTCAAACAAGCACGCCTAATGTTTTTGATCGAGATCGGGATCAAAACCGGGCAGCAGCACACCTTCGGGCGCAAACTGTTCGTTATCTGGGATGCACAAAAATGCAATCTTTTTGACGCGCGCTTCGGCGGCTTCAAGGGCGGCCTGGCGCGTCTGAGCTGTGATCGTGCGCAACAACATTGCTTCCATGGTTTTTTGGAAGAGCTGATCGTACATAGTGAGCAGACGCACGAGGCGGCCAGACATGGCGTGCTTAATCTCGAGTGTGACCATTTCGGCCGGGATATCCGTGCTGCGTCCACGCAACTTGTTCGCCCAATCGAGTGCCTTGCGGAAGAACGCCTCCGCCGTACGAAATTCTGATTCGATGGCGATAAGCTTGCCGCCGCGCGCCACGGTCATCTTCGCGGCCGCGAAGTTGAACTTGCCCCGACAGAATTCGCGAGCGAACCGCGAACAGTACAGCAACTCTGTTTGGGCGAGCGTATGCGGATTGATCCGTGCAAGACGATCGTCGCTTGTGAGCCGGGCAAGTGGCCGAGGCCCGCTCTCGCCGAGGTTATCGTTCTGAACCGACATCGAGGGTGGTACACGCTTGGGTTTCTCGTCGGGCATTTCCGTATCGATCAAGGCCATGATTTTCTCGGGGTGTATGTGTTCTCTCTAACACAAGATTCTCATCGATTTGATAAGAGCCAAGACGGCGAAAGCGATATGAATTTTGCGAGCTTTCGACTCCCCAACCATGCCTCTAATCTGGATACTCAATTCCATTCCCCGCGTCTCTGACGCATCGACCTCGACTCCAGCCCGGAGTCCATCTTTTCTCTCCAAGCCGTGCCCGCCTCGTGCGTCGCGCATGCTCCGACCGGATCGCCACTGGTGTGGATATCTTCTTTGTGCTGAGTGTGCTCGCGACATACTCCACAATTTCAGCCGTGATACTCGTACCCGGGCTCGCATTCATTTGCGCCGGTACATCGTTCGAACCCGGGTTTTCGGGTGTTCTCTCTCCAGGGCCTGATCTGGGTAGAACGATCGAAGTGGGCTGATCCGTGAAACCTGCGGCGGAAGCAATTCCGAAAAGGGCTGTTGCGCGGCGTGACCATGCCGTGCGAGAACGACTTTACGTTCTCTGACTGAGCGCACCGGATTCTCGGTGCGCTCCCTACGCGCCACGTCCCCGGAAGGGACGTGGCGCGTAGGTCTCCACTTAAACGATTTCAAGAAGCTCGCTTCCTCACCGAAGCGGGCTTTTTTTTCGTCCGTTGCACCCCGCAATGGACTTTTCTCAACGGAGGTGCTCTTCATGCTGTTACCCGACTGCCTCGATCAACGTATCGCTGAGGCCATCAAGTATCAAATCGACAACGAGCGCGAACAGGCGGACACCACGTCTGCTCTTTGGCGCGAACGCTGCGAAGTCGCGCGCGTCGCCATGTTCAGCGATGCGGAGCGCGCTGTCTTCATTTCCCACGTCGGCGAACGTCGCGGGAGTGCGGCGGCCCATGAGATGCGATCTCAGGCCGAAACGCTGCGGACCAACGCCATCTTCTTTCTTGCAAGGAAACTTTCATGAACGCTGCTGTTCCGATGTTCGATCATGCGCCGCGCAGTCTCGTGGAAGAGCGCGTGATCCGGCCGCCCACGATCGGCAAGATCCGGCCTGGTATCAAAGTGCTCACACGCGCCCATCAGACCAACGAAAAAGCGGTCAAGCTGTACCACGAGATGGTGGCCGCCGGCGAGTCGTACGAGGCCATTGGCAAGGTATTGGAAACGTCCTTGCAACTTCGCAACGCGCTCATTCCCAAGAACGTGCCGTATTTCGTGTGCAGACGCTCAGACTTCTCCAATTCGGACACCGCCGACGAGATATTGAAGCTTTATGGGGAAGATCGCGGACAGGGGCTGAAGCTGTACCGGTTCCCTGTGATGTTCGCGTTCGACGACTGGTTGCGCAACGTGCCTAATCAAATGGCCGCCTACACGAGTTCGGGTCGGCAGTACTTTTCTGAGTATGACCGCGACGGGAAACGCTATTGCAAAATGTACGCCCCGGTCGAGCGTGATGCTCGCGCTCAGCGTGCACGACGGTCGTTTGGTGGTCGACTCGTCGTGCATCGTCAGGATGATGACATTCCCGATGGCATCTGCGATCCGCACCTCTGTCCGCAGTATCAGGACCGAAAGTGCAATCTCACGGCAACCTTCGTGTTCGCTATCCCTGAGGTCAAGGGGCTGGGTCTGATCGAATTGCCGACGAATTCCATCTACGTGCTGCAGAAAGCGTACTCGGCGATGCAGACCGTGTCGCTGGCGCGCGGCCGACTCACTGGCACGCGTTTCTGGCTGTCGAAGAAGGAGTTCGAGATCACTCGCATCGATGACAACGGGCAGGCCGTGCGCCAAAAGCAGATGTTGACCGTACTCGACGCCGACATCGATCTGAGCGCACTGCTCGATGGTGCGGAGCAAAACCAGCCCGCGTTGGAATCAGCCAGTCGTGCGGTTGCTCTCGTTGAGTTCGATGCGAGTAGCGAAGCATCAGACAACGGACCGCTTCAGCATGGTGATGCAAATCGTCATGATCCGAACGAGCCGCTCGAAGACAAGCGACAACGCATGTCAGATCTGCTGCAGCGTTTAGGCCTCAATCAACCGGGGCGACAGAACGGCTTTCGCATCTACGCGCATCACACGTACGGTCGCGGCTGGATCGAACGCGTAGTCGATGTCGATGCAATGAACGCACGGCTCGAAGATGCATTGGACGACCCTGCTTCACTTGACGCTGAGATTCAGGACGCGGTCGCGCGCAAGCGGCTTACGTCTGATTCATCGATTTGAGTCCTGGGTCTGAGTTCAGCCTCCCTCCATTCGGTCATCCGAAGCGGAGGCGGGCGACTTCTTTTTCTAAAGACGCAACGAGAGCATTTCAGCAAGCGATACTTGCTCAAGTGTTTTCGACCGCGCCCCATTGGCGCATCGAAATTGTCCGCTCAGGCGGCCCATTCACTTGTGTGCGCAAAGGAGTATCCAATGCGTAGAGTCGGCAACTTCACGCTGTTCTTCGGAGCAGAGGATGCTTTTAGCAACTGGCATCGGTGCCGGTTTGAGGTTCACGGCGTGCGCTTTACGTCAGTTGAGCAAATGATGATGTTTTCCAAGGCGAAGCTGTTCGATGACGATGCAATTGCGCAAGCGGTGCTCGCCACGCATTTGCCAAAAGAGCAAAAAGCCCTCGGCCGCAAGGTCAGAGGCTTCGATCTTAAGGTATGGGAGGCAAAGCGCGAGTCGATTGTCTATGTGGGGTGCCGGGAGAAATTCGCCCAGCATCCGGGGTTGCGAGCGTTGTTGCTTGCGACAGCACCGACCGAACTCGTCGAAGCCAGTCCCTATGACGTCATATGGGGTGTGGGACTAGGCGAACGCCATCCTGACATCACGGACAAATCGAAGTGGCGCGGGCACAACCTTCTGGGCCAAGCGCTCATGAAAGTCCGCGATACGTTGAGCACCTGATTATCCCGAGCGCGCTACTGCGCATCGGCACAAACTGGCTACCTTCGGGTGGCCTTTTTCATTTTTGGAGGCGACTTGAAAATCGCTCATTTTTCTGACCTGCATTACGCGCCCGGCAATCTTAAGGAGGCCGATCGCTGTTTCGGCTTCGTTGGCGAGCATGCCGCACTGATGCACGCGGATGTGGCTGTTATATCCGGGGACGCAACCGATCATCGACTCGATGCTCACGCGCCATCCCTACATCGCCTCGCGCGGCGTATCAATCGCCTGAGCGCCAGCATGCCTGTGCTGATGCTGCAGGGCACGTTCTCTCACGAGCCGCCAGGCATACTTCGCAATTTTGAACTGATGGCAGACCAACATCAGATTTATATTGCGGATCGCGTTCAACAGGTCAGCCTTCACGAGGGACGGTTCGTGGCATCGAGCGGACCGGTGTTTTCAGATGATGAATTACGCGCCGTGCTTAATATTGGAGCTGACGTCGTCTTTACGTGCTTGCCCACTGTCAACAAAGGGCAGCTGGCGGCGGCCGTTGGCGCGAAGGATGCGGCGACCGGGCTCGAGGCGGTGCTGTCCGACTACCTTCAGTCAGCCGGAAGAATCAATCTGCAGCTCCGCGCGGCAGGCATCCGGACGGTAGGCGTCTCACATGGCACCGTCAACGGCTGCACGACCGAGCACGGTGTCACGATGGCCGGTTTCGACCATGAGTTTTCGCTTGGTGCGCTTTTCGACGCCGAATGCGACGCGTTTATGCTGGGCCACATCCACAAAGCGCAGCAGTGGGAGCGAGGCGGCCGCGTGGTGGCGTATCCGGGATCGATCGGGCGCTTCCACTATGGCGAAGAAGGCGACAAGGGGTATCTCATGTGGGACGTGGAGGTGGGCGCCGCGCAAGCGGATCTCATCGTGACGCCTTCGCGAGAGACCGTATGCATCGACTTCGACGGACCGCCCGATATGCAGCGACTCGCTGCGATCGCGCAGGACGCAACCGACAAGTTTGTCCGCATTCGTTGGCAGGTTGACGAGGAGCACCGCCAGTCGGTCGATCGCGACGCGATCATGGCACTCTTCACCAACGCCGCCGAACTCAAGATCGAAGCGCGCATTTTGCCGGTCGTACGCTCGCGCGCCCAGGGGATTAGCCTGGAAACCACGATTGATCGCAAGATCGAACGCTGGTGCGAGCACACGGATGTGACGGCCGCGCCGTTGCTGGATCGGTTTCAGCTTCTCGAAACCGGCGATGCGGAAGCGATCGCCTCGCGCGTGTTGGCGGGTCTGATCGGGAACGACGTAAGGGCTGAATCGTCGTGCGATATCGCTCCGGAAGAATTGGCGGAATGCACTGACGCGAACGTTGAGATGCCGATGCCCGATACGACGGTCGAGATCGTTGACTCGGCACCCGCATCGCCTGCGTCAGCGCAACTGTCGTGGCTCGATGATGACTTGTTCGTCGCGTAGTTCATCACGCGTTCGAACGTTAGACGAGGGAGGCCAGCACGGCTCCTTCGGATTGAACACGGCAGCCGTGTTCCGATAGCTTGGGGTTTCCTCAGGGCTATCGAAACAGAGGTTTACCGCGTCTTCGACGCATCGATGAGTAGTGGCAGCACCTTTCTCTAGCAGTTCAATTTCTTTTCTACCCTGGCGGGGAGCGATCCCTTCCGGGGCGCACTCCGCCTTTTCTCTTGGAGTGTATATGTTCGGTCTTTATCCCGCTGGTCCTGAATGGGTCCGCTCGTTTCCGCTCGCCGATAAGTCCGCGCGCGATATTCAGAAGTCGCTGGTTGATCTCGCAGGTTTCACCACGGCGATTCAGCATCAGCCGTTCGGCGAACATCGCGGCGCTGTCGTGGCGCAATTTGGCCAGACGTTGCTGTTGCTGGCCACCACTCCTGGCGCTGCTGAGGTTGCTATCACCCCGACGGTGCAGATGCAGCATCTCCTCTGGTCGTATCAAGAGGGATATGCAAGTCAATGGTCCGCAGCGGAAATCCGGAACTTGACCGGCTATAGCGGCTGGTCGGAGCTTTTGACAAACGCACGACGCGAATTCAGCAGAGCGTGTGAGCATGTCGCGGCCGCACTCTATGGGACGCTGCGCGCGCCTCAGCGTGCGGTCGTTGCGACGGAGCTGCACGAGCCGTTTCCAAACGAAGACGACGATGCTTTTTATTCGCAGATGGCTGAGGTTTCTGCGTTCATGTCAGATTCTGAGGGCGTGTCATGCGGCCTCTGAAACTGACGCTTGAAGGATTCGTCGGCGTGCGCGACGGCATGAAACGTGACTGCGTCACGCTCGATCTCGAGTCGTTGCCGGATGGTCTGATCGCGTTGAGCGGTCCGAATGGTGCCGGGAAAACGACGATCATGGACAACTTGCACCCGTATCCGATCATGCCCTCGCGGGCCTCGAAGTTGTCGGTCGATGCCTTTTCGTACTGGGATCACATCTGTGGCACCAGCGCGTTGAAGGAACTTGAATGGGAACACGATGGCATTCGCTATCGTTCCTCGTTCACGTTCCGAAAGCCCGGTAAGACAGGCAAGGCGGAGTACTACCTCGCCTATCGCGGCGTCGATAACACGTGGCGTCCGGTGTCGCTTCCTGACGGCACGGTGTCGGACGGCAAGGCGGAGTCGTATAACCGCTGTGTCGAGGCGATCAACGGTTCACTTGAAACGTTCTTCACAAGCGTGTTCTCGGCGCAAAACCGTCGCCCGCTGGCCTCTTACGGCGCCGGCGAGATCAAGATGCTTCTGGCAGAGTTGCTTGGCATTGAGCATCTAAAAGCGTTGTCGGTGAAAGCGGGCGATGTGGCCAAGGTGCTCGGCAAGTCGCTTGATAGTATCCAGTCGGAGCTTGTCGCCCTTGCCGGTAAGCGGCAGCGCAAGGCCGAGGTCGAGCGATCGATTGCCGCGCAAAGCGCCGCTTTGTCTATGGCACGTGCGCAACGTGAAGACGGTTTGTCACAAGCGGGCAAGCTCACTCAGGAGCGAGCTACGCTTGCTGCGAAGCAAAGCGAGTCGGCGTCGGTCGAAGCGCGTCTGCGTGAGTTGGGCGTGCGGCGGGCGGAACTGACGAAGGCAATGGGAACCGCTGCTGAGGACGAGCGAGTTGCTGGCGCTCGAAATCAGCAACGACTCACAGCGCTCAACCGGACGATTGCCACGCATCAGGCTACGCTTGCAAGCCGAGAGGCGATTTTGGGTGCGGCCACCAAGCGCGAAGAAGCTGAGCTTGCCATTGCGCGGGAGGACGCGAAAATCGCGCCACTTCAGCGCGAGATCGTCGAGCTCGAAGCGAAACAGGCAACGCTCAACGCGTTAAATGTGACGCTTGCCACCTTGCAGAGCGAGGGAGGCGCGAAGAAGGCGCATCTTGGTGTGCTGAACAAGCAAGCGGCGGTGGTCGACCAGGTGCCCTGCGTGGGACATGCCATGCATGCGACATGTCCGCTGCTCTCGCAAGCGCTGCACGCGAAACAGCAAGCAGCGACTTACGTCGTCTCGGTAACCGATCTTCGCGAAAAGTATCGTGCGAAGCTGAAGGACGCCAACGAGTTGGGGGCGACGCCGGCCAATCTTGCGGCGAAGCGCGTCGAGATGCTGGCGATCACCGATGAACTGGCGAAGCTTCGCCGGGCGCTGCAAGCCGCGACGGAACTCGCTGCAAGCAAGCCGCTCCTGGATGCTGCAACGTCGGGGCTGGAGGCCGCGCAAGCGGAGTGCCGCTCGATCGCAGAAGAGGGAGCCGCGAGGACAGCCAAGTTCGAGTCTGAAAAGATCCGCATGAGCGCTGACCTGGCTCGCATTGCAGAGGAGGCGATGCGGCTGGCAGCTGTCGATGTGACGGCCGCGATCGCGAAACTTGATCGTGACCTTGCCGGGAATCGCGAAGTCTTGGCGTCGCTCGAAGGCCGGATCGAAGCATTGATCCGTTCGCAAAGCGTGCTTCAGGCCGAAGGCGAGTCGCTGGCGGTGGAGTTGGAGAAGTTTTCCGCGACGCAGTCACGCGCGGATCGTCTCTCCGACGAGATCGCTCGTTGGAAGCTGTTGGCAAAGGCACTCGGTAACGACGGCGTGATCGCACTGACGATCGACGATGCGGGACCAGCGCTGACGCACATGGTCAACGAGCTTTTGCTGGCCTGTTACGGCATGCGCTTCACCGTCGAGATTCGTACCCAACGCGCGCTTGCCACCGGTGAGTTACGTGAGGGGTTCGAGATCATCGTCCACGATGCGGATACCGATAGCAGCAAGTCGGTGTCTGTGATGTCGGGTGGACAGAAAGTCTGGATCAACGAGTGTCTGACGCGCGGCATTGCTTTGTATCTGGCTCAGAACACCGGTCAGCCGTATCAGACGTTGTTCAGCGATGAGTCAGATGGTCCGCTGGATCCGCAGCGCAAAGTGCAGTTTATGAGCATGAAGCGTGAGGTGCTACGGCAAGGCGGGTATCAGCGAGAGTTCTTCATCTCGCAGACGCCGGAGCTTGTGGCCGAAGCTGACGCGGTAATCGATGTTCAGGCGCTCGTCGCCTGAAATTTCATTTTTTACCTGCAACCCTTGTGGGGAGTCGCCCCACAAGGGCGCTTCTCATCGCTTTCTTGGAGATTTCTCGATGAGATGATTGTCGACGAGGCCGAGGTGAGTTTGGTAAGCGAAAACGACTGATATCGCCGAAAGGCATTTTTATACCCTAGCGGGGGCGCTCCCCGTTGGGGGCGTTTCTCGCCGAATC
>NZ_LFJJ01000201.1 GCF_001189365.1 Candidatus Burkholderia verschuerenii
CATCCGATATCTGGTCCGTTTCGGGGGGTTCGGGGTGGTTTATAAGAGACACACCCAGCACACCCTTCTTTTTGTCTGGACCGCAACCGCCGATTCCATCCTTCAGAAAGTGGCTCGGTTATGTAAAGTTATTTCTGGGACGGAACACTAGTTTCGCGCTTATTTGCGCGGACTTCGCTTCTTCCTTTCGCGCGATTCAAGACCAGTATCGACAGGCGTAAAGGGTGCCTGAAACCGCGCGACGAGAAAGTCGATAAACGCATGCGCGCGCCGTCTGGTTTCGTTGACGCGGATAGTAGACGAACAGATCGGCCGACGGCAACACGGTATTCGGCAACACGAGATGAAGCCGTCCGCTTTGCACGTACTTCGCCAGATCCCATTCGGAGCGGATCAGGACGCCGTGTCCGTCGAGCGCCCAGCGCAACGCGATATCGCCGTCGTTGCTGGACAGCGTGCTCTTCACTTTGATCGCCTCGATATGGTCGTTCACGATGTAGCGCCACACGCCATACGCATCGTCGTTTTGCCGATGGATGATGCACCGATGTTCCGCCAGATCTTCCACGCGCTCCGGCGTGCCGTGCTTTTCGAGATACTTCGGCGATGCGCATAGAAAACGCCGGTTGCTCATGATGCGTCGCGCGCTCAGCCGGCTGTCGGGCAATTCGCCGAAGCGGATTGCCATATCGAACGCGCCTTCGATCAGATCGACGGGACGATCCGTCACTTCGAACTGAACCTCGACACTCGGGTAGCGCTTCGCGAACTCCGACACGAGCGGCGCGATCGTCGTGCGCCCGAAGCCGAGCGTCGCGTTGATGCGCAACAGGCCGTGCGGATCGCGCTTCGCGCCCGCAATCGCTTCTTCCATCTCGCGCACTTGCCCGACGATCTGCGACGCATAGCGCAGATACGTTTCGCCTTCGGGCGTCAGACTCACGCTGCGCGTCGTGCGGTTCACCAGCCGCACGCCCAGCCGCTGTTCGATGACGCCGAGCCGCTTGGTTGCCGCGGGCGGCGAGAGATCGAGCGCGCGCGCCGCGCCCGACAAACTTCGCAGTTTTGCCAGGAGGATGAAGAATTCGAAATCGGTCGCGGTCTGCGTTTCGGTATTCACCAGAGGTAAAAAATGAAATGAACCAAAGTGCAGTGTAGCAGCGACGTCCGAGGTTAAGCTACCTGCCACATCGAACCTCTGGAGACCGCAGTTATGCGTATCGTCGACATCCGCGAAAAGACCGTGCCGATCAGTTCGCCCATCCGCAATGCCTATATCGATTTTAGCAAGATGACGCTGAGTCTCGTCGCGGTTATCACCGACGTGATACGCGACGGCAAGCCGGTCGTCGGCTACGGCTTCAATTCGAACGGCCGCTACGGACAAGGCAAGCTGATGCGCGAGCGCTTCATTCCCCGCATCCTCGAAGCCGATCCGGATTCGCTGATCGACGACGCGCGCGACAATCTCGATCCCCACAAGATCTGGGCGACGATGTTCACCAACGAGAAGCCCGGCGGTCACGGCGAGCGCTCGGTCGCGATCGGCACCATCGATATGGCGATCTGGGATGCCGTCGCGAAGATCGAAGGCAAGCCGCTGTTTCAACTGCTCGCGGATCGCTATGGCAAGGGTTAGCCGGATCGCAAGATATTCGTGTATGCGGCGGGCGGTTATTACTATCCCGGTCAGGATCACGGCAAGCTGAAGGACGAGATGCGCAGCTATATCGACCGCAGTTATACGGTCGTGAAGAAGATCGGCGGGGCATCGCTCGATGAAGACTTGCGCCGTATCGATTCGATTCTCAGCGTGCTGCAAGACGGCCAGAAGCTTGCGGTCGATGCCAACGGCCGCTTCGATCTCGATACCGCGATCCGCTATGCCAAGGCGCTCTCGCAATACGATCTGTTCTGGTACGAGGAAGCGGGCGATCCGCTCGACTTCGAACTGCAAGCCACCTTGCGCAACTACTACGACAAGCCGATGGCGACCGGCGAAAACCTGTTCTCGATGCAGGATGCGCGCAACCTGATTCGCTACGGCGGCATGCGCGCGGATCGCGACTGGCTCCAGTTCGATTGCGCGCTGAGCTACGGCCTCGTCGAATATCTGCGCACGCTCGATATGCTGCGTCAGCACGGCTGGTCGCCGAGCCGATGCATCCCGCACGGCGGTCATCAGATGTCGCTGAATATCGCGGCGGGTCTGGGGCTCGGCGGCAACGAATCGTATCCCGACTTGTTCCAGCCTTACGGCGGTTTCCCCGATGGCGTCAAGGTCGAGAACGGCTATATCACGATGCCGGATTTGCCGGGCATCGGCTTCGAAGGCAAGGCCGATCTGATCGTCGAGATGCAGAAGCTGTCGGCGTAAAACGCCTCAATCCGTGGGCTTTCCCGTCAGCGCGATGCGCGCCTTCGCCTCGGGACTGCCCTCGACGTAATACTTGTCGGCCCAGTGTCCGTCCGCTTGCAGCGCGAGCTTCACATGCGCGCCGCCCTTGCGCTTGGACATGATCGCCAGCGCCCGCGCGCGATAGTGCTCGTAGAGCCGCAAAAACTCCGCGAGATAGATCGCCGCGATGCGCGCGTCCTTGATCTCCAGCAGATTCTCGTCGTTCATATGCTCGGAGTTGTTGCTCATGTTCGCCGAGCCGGAATAGACGATCGGGTTCGTGCCTTCCGCATCGATCACGAGGAACTTGTGATGGATGATCACCGGCGGAAAGGGCGGACGCTGCTCGCCGGGAAACAGTTGCATTTCGACATCGAAGCCTTCGGGCACGGTCGCGCTGGTGAAGTAGCGGCCATCGACCACGTCGCGATTCTTCTTGCTGCGGTGATACAACTCGATCGCCGCGAGTTGCGTCGTGTTCACCTTGTCGCCTTGCTTCTGCTTCGCTTCGCCGGTTTCGGCCGCGTGCTGTGAAATCGCGTTGACGAGGCCGAACATCATCAGGCCCTTGTCGCCGGCGGCGAAGCAGGCATCGCGCAAGGCTTGATCAGTCGGCGAGAACAGACAGAACAGCACCGAATGCTTCGCTTTTCCGATGGCGTCGACGATCGTGTCGATCTGCGTGCGCTTGTCGCTCGGCTCCGGCGAAAACGACGCCCGCACCGACGCCTGTCCGACCTTGATCGCCGGGCTCCAGCCGGTCGACAGCTTGCGCGTCGCGGCATGCGTCGGATCGCTCGCGATCGCCTGCGCGCGATCGCTGTACAACTGCGCGAGTTCGGGCGATTCGAGCAGATGCAGCAGATTCGCCTGCTCGGTCAGACCTTCGGTCGTGAAATTTGCCGATCCGGTCAGCAGCCTGTCTGGCTTCGCTTGCGTCCCTTTCGTGTCCGTGACGATGAACTTGTCGTGCATGATGTTCGTCGCTTGGCGCGGATAAAAATCGACCAGCTTGCCAAGCGCATCGACCGCGGGCTGATTGGGCGACGGCGGCTTGGGCTTGCCTTTGGCGGCATCGCCGGGATGCGAGTCGTAGACGATGGCGGTCGAATGCGCGCCGTGCGTCTGCGCGAACTTCTTGATGGCGGGAATCGCCCACAACTCGTCGGTCAGATGATAGATGGCGGACGCCGCACGCGATGCCACGTCGAACGCGGCGGCGAAGGTCGTCTCGAGATCGTTGGCGAGCCAGGTGCGTAGCGCCAAAGCCTTGGCGGGCGGCGGCGTCTTGGCCGGATCGAGGCCCATCGCCTCGACCTTGCGGCTAAACGCCTGCGAACTGACCACCGCGCGATTGAACCACGTGCCGATGCCGTCCTCGATATGCGCGGGCAGCACGATTTTCAGCGTCGTCGCCTGATCGTTGAGCAACTGCGGTGTGTCCGGCTTGCCGACCACCGGCGTCGCAGTGTAAGTGAACGGCCTCTGCCGATCCGGCTCGTCGATGCGCGCGTCCCACCACATGAACTTCTGGATCGGCGCGAGATTCGACGGCGCGTCGGGCTTGCCCGTTTGCACCGGACCGTCGAAGGTCAGGCGGTTCGGCAGCCAGCTTTCGTCGGCGCGATGCTTGCGGTCCGCGCTCCAGAAGCCCGGCGCGCGGCTGATCGCGAAGCCCAGAAAGTCGTCGCGAGTGTGATGTTCGTCCCAGTTCAGCGCGAGCAGGACGAGCGTCGGCGACAAATACGCGCGTAATTCGATGGCCATGCTTTCTCTCCCGAAAGTCTGGCCATGCTATGAGGGATTTGTGACAGCAGACGAATAGCGCCGATCAAATGCGCGGCGACGCGCCTGGCGCGCCGTGGATCCCATTTGCCGGGAAAGCGGGCACGCGCTTCTCGTGCAAGGCGGGCGCCGCGCGGTCGATGCGAATCTCCTCGGGGCGCGGCCGGCGATACTTGCGTCCCCATTCCGTCGATGGCCGCGCGCGCGGATCGGCGCAGAAGCGCTCGAATTCGCGCCAGGCGTCTTCGTAGTCGGCGGCGCGGGTCAGCTCGAAATGACGGCCTTCCGCGACGCTCGCGGCGATCGCCATGAACTGCTGCAACAGCGGACGGCTGACGTCGCCGACATAGGCGTCGGCGTCGCGGCCGGAACGCTCGTTGGCGGCGTAGAGCATGCGCCGCCACGCGCCGAGCGCGCTTTCGCAGTGAAGACACGGGTCGCAGCGCGCGCCGCCCGCGAGTTGCGCGCCGGCTTCGCAGGCCGCGACGGAATATTCCTCCAGACGCGACAGCTTGATCCACGCCGCGCGCGACAGCGAATCGACCATGCGGCCGTCCGCGTCGATAGGCGGATCGAACGGCGTCGCGCCGACATCGGCGTTCGGCTCGACGATCAGTTCGACGCCATCCGCATGCAGCATGATGCGCGCGCCGAAATCGGAGATGACCATCGCGAGACGGCACGCCCAGCGCAGGCTCATGTCGCGCAGCCACGCTTCGTCCGATGTGCGCATCGCCGCGGCGACTTCCTCGCGCGCGTCCGCAAGCCATCCGCTTTGCCCGATTACCTCGATTCGGCTCATCGTTTCCTCGCGACGCTGTCGTGGAAGGTGCAGCTTAATGCCTGTCGATAGAGTATGTCGTCGAAACTGCCGGGGAATTCGTCTGCGTTATTCGCAGCAGATGGCGGCATCGCATAGCGTAACCGACATGGATGACCGATTGCCGAAAGTCAGGCGATTGCCGAGATCGATCCGCGAAGGGCGTCGTCACGCTGGTTTGCTGCTGCGATTCAGGCAAAGTTAAGAACTTTAAGCGGCAAACTCGACGAAAGCAGCGTGTATGATTTTAGCGTTCCCGAAACTTCAATCTTCGCTATCCTGATCGATCATTTTGGATAGTCGGCAAGGAAGATTTCCGGATCGTTCAAGGCTCAACGGCCCGATTGTCATTTCGCTATTCGAGGTGTTTTACATGATTCAGATCGATCGCAACGCATTGGCTCAATCCCGCATCGCCGGTGGCGCCAGCAAGGCGAGCGCGGCTGCTGCCATCGCTTCCAACGTGTTCCCGAGCGCGGACACCACGACGACCACGACCCAGATGAGCGGTTCGACCAGCTCGCTCATCATCCTCAACGGTCAGACCGTGGTGAACGAAACGCATACGTTCACGGCCTGAGCGTAGAGCGTAGCGTGGTGAAAAAAGGCGGATCGTTCGATCCGCCTTCTTGTTTTTCCGCATCACACCGTTTTGGCGTTGGCGCGGTTTTGCAGTTCGCGGGTGGTTTGTCCCGCACCGTCCGGCGTCCAGCCCGGCGGGCGCAGCAGAAAGCCTATTGCGTGACTCAGGCTCTTCGCGTAAAACATGTCTTTCGCGAGACTCGCCCAGTGCTCCAGTTCCACGATGATCGGATTATGCGAGGTCGTCGGCGTAGTCAAACCGTAGCGGCAAGGTTCGTCGGCGCGTTCCGCGACGTAGTGCCGAACAGCCGGTCGAACACGATCAGCACGCCGCCGAAATTCGCATCGAGGTAACGTTCGTTCGACGCGTGATGCACGCGATGCGCCGACGGCGTATTGAACACCTACTCGAGCCAGCCGAGCTTCGGAATCCATGTCGCGTGCAGCCAGAACTGATAGAGCAGGTTGATCGACACGACCGCCATCACCACTTCCGGCCTCACGCCGAGCCACGAGAGCGGCGTGAAAAAGAGGCCCGAACCGGTCAGCTTGGTCAGCCAGCCGAGCCGATACGCAGACGATAGCGTCAACTGATTGGGCGAATGATGTACCGCATGATTGGCCCAGAAAAAACGCACCGTATGCGCGGCGCGGTGATACCAGTAATAGCAGAATTCCTGTCAGACGAAGAGCAGCGCGAGCGCGGTATTCATCTCGACGGTATAAACGCGATGCTGCCACGCGAAGTTGAACACCGGCGTCGCGAGGGAAAGCGGCAGCAGCGCGACCAGTTTGCGTCCGACGAGATCGGCGAGCGAAATCCAGTATTCGTGCCACTGAAACGCTCGCTCCGTGCCTTTGAATGTGCGATGCAAAACGATGGCTTCGATCAGCGAAGCCGCGATAACGACGATCATCATGATCGCCGTGAGTGTGCCGATCAGTTCCATGATGCGTGGCGTGGGCCGGGTGGGTTGCGAATGAACCCACTTTAATCACCGGCCCGCGCGAACGCCACGCGCAAGTTATTTCACGGCATGTCACCGCCGCGCGATGCGGCGTTTGCGATGTGCGTCAGAACTCGAAGCGCGCGTTGACCGACACCGTGCGCGGCTCGCCCGGCTGGATATAGTCGGCGTACTGGTATTCCCAGTAACGATGATTCGTCAGATTGTCGATCGCCGCGCGCACGCCGACGTTATGTCCGGCGAGCTTGGTCGTGTAGGTCGCGCGGAGGCTGTAGATCATGTAACCCGGCACCTTGATGTCGCCCGACGGCCGCAGGCTCGTGTTGCCCGTGAACTTCGCGCCCGCGCCGACGGTCAGGCCCGGCACGACCGGCACCGCGTAATTCACATGCGCCGTCGCGACAAAACCCGGCGCGCCCGCGACGCGATTGCCGTCGAAATCGGAACCTTTGTGAGCGATCCATGCACCTGTTCATACCAGCCCTCGGGCGAATAAACTCCAAACATGTAGTCACTGACCAGTTCGAGGTCAGGGAGCGACAACCATTTGAATTCCACGGCGTCGTTTGTGCCAATGGTCTCGATATAGCGAACGCAATCGCGGAATTCCTCAGGGCTATAACTTCGGATACGCAACCCTAGATCCTCTCGATAGCCACCTCGCAACTTGTCACCATAGTGTTCATCGTATAGCGCAAATGCTTCAGCAATGTGCTTTCGTCTGATCGGCAAATAAGCATCGACGAGATGAAACACGGCCACTAGCCCCACCTGCTGCACAGGTTTGGTCGTGTCGGCTTCATCCATGAAGGTGAAGTTCCAGCGCTCGGCTTCGAACGCATCGAAGAATTCTTTTTCGTTCATTTTGTATGCCCCGGTGCATCGGGCCAAAAGAGGTAATGCTTTTCGCTTTGGGGTTGATACTGCTGCTGCCTTTCCCAATCCCAGTAAGCCCCCGAACTGCGCTGCTGTTCAGGGGACAGGGCTGGCGGGTTTGCTTGAAGCATGTTGACGGGCTGCGCCGCCAACTTGTCGACCGTAGCTGCGGCTGCTCCCGTCGCGCCTGCCGCACGAGCGGCGCGGGCGATTCGGGCGGCGCGCAGATAACGGTCGAACTCAATGACCTTGGCCCCCGCATTGGCCGCGATGGTGGTTTCTTCCGCAGCTGCCCCGCCACCTACAACGACCGGCGCAGTGGCAATAGCAAGCGCACCGGCGCCAGCGGCCACGAACGGCGCGGCTAGCGTCATTTCGATTTGCGCCACGTTTTGACGGCGGCGTGCGTCTGCATCGGCGGAATCGGGTAACGCGCTCATCATGGGTGTGCCCGGCGGTGCGGGTCGGATTTCGAGTTGACGGCGCGCCAGATCGTGCTCGGCGTCAATCATGCCGACCAGCAGTTGATAAGGATCGGCCATCGCACGGGTCGGCAGACTCATCGCCTTAGCGACGGGCTTGTAGACCGGTTCCTTTTGCGCGGTGCGCATCCAGTCACGTCGCAAGCGCTTGTCGGCAATCTCACAGCGGCTTGTTGCGAGCAGCCGAAAATTGCTTTTCAGGCCAGCAATGTTCTCGTATGCACGCTGTTGCCTTTCCGTGAGGCTGTCTCTCGGAAACTTCATTTCAATCACACACGCCAGATTGGGCTGGCTGTACTGAGCCGCGCCCGGATTCGTGAAGCTATGCAGTCGCAGCACATCGGGAATGCGCAACAGCCCGCGCACGCCGCCCTGTGCATCGGTCCATACGCGTGTCTCCGCATCTTCTGGCAGCGGCAAGGCGATGCTCGCTTCCAGTTCATCCTTGCCTAACAGATCGCGATCAACCTCAAGTGTGGTGTAATCAGGCGTCGCCTTGCTGGTGATTTGCTTATAGAACGAAAGCGGGAACCGACTAGGCCGCCAGTCCTGCTTTCGACTCATCAGCGGCTTGGGCGGTGATGCAGTCATGTCATAGCCCACTTCGCCGCAATAGGGAAAGCGATACCGTCGGTCAAGATGCGGTGCTCGCCATTGAGCGCAATCATTCGATCAGTGTCGGCAAGGATCGCGTTGAGCAGGTCGGCAATCATCGGAAGGACCAGACGACGGCCAATCACATCATCGATGTGGGCGGGCATGTCAAGCAGACCGTACAGGGCGGGGACAAGCTCATAGCGGGCCAAAGCATCGAGCGGCAGACGCAGCGATACGAGTTGCAGGCGGGTGATCGTGCAGTGTTTCGTGGGCCGGGTGGCACGATCACGCTCGATGGCAGCGGCATCACCATTGAAGGTATTGCGATTCGCTTCAAGGGGCCGCTGACAGCCGGCAGCGCTGGCGCGGGTAACTTATGGCGCACAGTCGGCAGTCCGCAATCGGGCCTGCCCTCCGATGTCGAGACCGTGTTTCTGGACCATCGCTACCACGATAACGAGGGGCTACGCGAAGCGTCCTACGTGCTCCATCTGGCCGACGGAAGCCAGCGCCACGGCCAACTCGACGCCGAAGGCAAGGCGACCGAAACCGGTGTTCAGGGCGGTGGCGCATGGGTGCAATACGCGCCTGCCGGCTTCGGTTACGCCCGTCGCGATCAAATCCCCACGATCAACCACAATCCGAGCCCGAGCGACAGTTTTGACGCTCGTATCGAGCGTTACATCGTTCGCGAAGAGACTGCCGAATAAGAAAACTACGCATGAACGCTGTCGTTGAAGATGCCGCCCCCGGCGGTATGAGTTGGACGCGCTTTAAGGCTTTTGCTGTCGATACCGGTCAATGGATTTGGGGCACCGCGCAAGGCGCTTTCAACACCAAGGCCATGATTTCGCAAATTATCGTCGATGCCATCGTCGGCATGATTCCTCTGGTGGGCGATGCAACCGCCGTGCGCGATCTTATCGCTGTGTCGGCGGGTTTGATCGACGAACCGGAGAAGCGCGACGACAAATGGGAATGGGCGCTGCTTGTCGTGCTGCTGCTCGCGCTGATCCCAGTGTTCGGGGGCGTCGCCAAGGGTGTGGGGCGGCTCGTTATCAGTGGCGTGCGTACCAGCGAAGCGACCGCCAAGCTCGCCAAGGATATCGTCGAGGTGCTCAACAGGATCGGCCACGGCAACGCCGAAAAATGGCTGTTGGAACTGCGCTTCGCGGACTATCAGGCCAAGGTCGTCGATGTGCTCAACCGTTACACGAGCGCCATGATCGATGGCATCACTACCATTCGCAAGCGCATGGTGCTTTCGGCAGGTTTGGCGAATCGGCTCGACTGGTTGAGCCAAGGCATGCAGTGGCTCAAAAAAGAAGGCGTGAAGCGTATTCCCGATGCAGTCAAGGAGCTGGATCAGAAATTACGCGAGGTGCACCGGCCGCCTCCGACAAGCTGCGTGAATTGGGCAGGAAAGTCGCCGCTACGCAGAAGCCCGAGTCGTGGACCGACCTCGCGGTAGGGATGGCCTTCGAAATAAGACCGACAGGCTGGAAGGACGCCAACGGCGTCCACGGTTATCTGCGCCCACCACGCCAACACACCATACAAACCATGAAGCTCGGCGCACGCGAGCAAGCTGGTAAGACAGAGGAAACCATACGATGAGTACCTAGTCGGGCCTGCAAAATTGAATTTGCCGGAATGGACCCAACGACGCAGTCTGGTGCAGACGTAAACGCACATCTCAGCCAGGTCTGCAGCGCACGAGTAGAGGTTGAGGCATGACGTTGAGCTGAA
>NZ_LFJJ01000202.1 GCF_001189365.1 Candidatus Burkholderia verschuerenii
GGAGAGGTGTATAAGGGACAGGAGCGACGGCAGCGACAGCGTCACGCGCGTGCGCCAGACGCGATCGGCGGCGGTATCGTCGGCGCTGCGCGCCTCGCGCGGTTCGCGTTCGATTTCCCAGTCGAAGCGCGTGCCCGGCCAAGCCTCGCCTTGCCAGCGAAACACGCCGTTGGCGAGCATGTCGAGCTGCTGGCGCACCAGATTGAGCGTCGACGGATGAATGCCCGCGTTGATCGACGCCTGCACCGCCTCGTGCGGCGACTCACTGCTTGCCGATCCGCGCCCCGCTCCCGTCGATGCCGGCGCGCTCTGCGTATTGGACAACACGTTGGCCGGCGCATCGCGGACCGACGCGGCGAGCGCGGCGGCCTCTTGCGGCGTCTGCGGCAGTTCGATCGCGTGGCGCGGCTGCAGGATATCGGGCACGTCGGGCTGGGCGGGCGTATCGAAAAACGCCGTCAGCGACGTGAAATGCTGGGTCGGCGTGCCGTCGAGCCAGGCATCGGCGGCGCTCGCGTCCTCGGTGAAATCGAGCGGCAGCGCGAGCGCGCGCGGATCGACGCGGCCTTGCGGCTCGCCTGTGAGCGTCGCGGTGCTGCGCTGGCCCGCGAGCCATTGCACGAGATGGGATTCGTAGAACAGTCCGCTGTCGTCGACGGTTTTCGCCAGTTGCGTGGCAATCTGCGCGGCGGGCAGCGGCGGCATGCTCTGGCGCGCGGCGGCGACGGCGGCCGCGTTCGATGAAAACGCGGTATCGAAGAGACCGGTGGTAAAGGCGGCGTACGCGCTCGCGGGACGCGGCGGCGTGGGCCACAACGGCGCATCGCCGACGACGGCGTTGGGCGTCGCGCTACTGAAACGGGTAATGACGTCGAGCGTGCGCGCGACGCTGGACAGCGCGGTCTGGGCGGAGGCCGCGGGCGGGCTCGACAGTGCGAGCAGGCCCGTCGGTCCGTACGTGCCGGACGCGTTGGCGGTCTGGCTCGTCGCCGAGCCGGTCGCCGCGCGCAGCGCCGTCACGAATAGTTCGCTTCGGGCGGCCAGCAGCGTGGAGATCGTGGAATCGAGCCCACTCATGCGGACATCCTCTCAATGCAACGCCAGCCGCCCGCATGAATGGGCGCGCCGTTGTCGCGGCGCGCCGGTCGATGCGAGGGACTAGCGCAGTCCCATCATTTTCTTCAATACGCGCGCCGGGTTGTTCACCGTGAACAGCGCCGACAGACGCGCTAGGCTCGGCGACGACAGATCGCGGATCGCGGCGTCGTCGGCGAGAATCTTCTTCACGAGGTCCAGCTTGCGCGCGCGGGCGTTTTCGTCGAGCGACGAGCCGGAGTCGGCCTCCTTCAATTGCTCGATCATCTCGCGATACGTGCCCTGCGTCGTCTTCAGATCGCTCCATTCGCCTTCGCGGGCCGCCACCAGCATGCGGCTCGACAGTTTCGCGATGGCCTCGTAATGGGCGAAATAGTCTTCGGTCGTCTTCATTCTTGTCTGGCTCGCCGCGCCGGTTCCATTCAAACGGTCGCCGCGGCCATCTGCGCCACTTCCGGTCCGATCCCGACCCACGCTTCTTCCAGCGTCGCCAGCAGGTTGTCCACCTCGACCAGCATCGCTTCGTCCTGATTCAGGTTGGCTTCCAGCAGCCGGCGCGACATGTACGCGTACAGCGCGTCCAGGCGCTTGGCGATCTCGCCGCCCGCTTCCTTGTTCAGCGACTCCTGCAGACCGCTCTCGATGATGCCGATCACCTTGCTGATCGCCATCCCACGTCCGCCGATGTTGTTCTGCTGCATGAACATCCGCGCTTGCGCGATCGCCTGCCGTGCGCCCTGATAGAGCATCACGATCAACCGATGCGGGCTCGCTCCCATCACGTCCGTCTGCACGCCGACGCGCGCGTACGCGTTGGCTCCGGCTTGTCCTGGGGAATACATCCGTGGTTCTCCTTATGCGGCTCCGGCGCGCGCCGTCCGCGTGTGGCATTCGCAGCCGCCCGGCCGATGGTTCGGGCGCCGGCGCGTCTGACCGGTGAAGTTCGTTGCTGGCGAGCGAATCGACGTCCGCCGTACCGTTATCGGGGTTATCGGAGAAACGCCGGAAAGCTTTAGGACACAAGGCTGGTAGGGCCAAATCGGCTTATCAGGTTGGAACGCGCGGGCAGCGGCGAAAAAACGGCGTCAGACCGAAATCTGCATGATGTCGTTGTAGGCCGACACCAGCTTGTTACGCACTTGCAGACCGAATTGCAGGCCGACGTTGGCTTTCTGCATGTCGACCATGACGTCGTTCAGCGAAACGTTCGACGAGCCCATTTCGAAGGCGTGCGCCTCCGACAGCGCCGACTTCTGGTTGTCGCTGATCTTGTCGATCGACGATTTCAGCGCGCTGGCGAAGCTGTCCACGCTCGCCGCGCCCGACTGTCCGGTAACGGCGCCAGACGCGACGGTCGCGGCGCTGCCCGCTTCCTTCGTGCCGCCGGCGGCTTGCGAGGCCATCGACTGGATCGCGCCGAGAGCGGAGGACAGCGGATTGATCGGAAAATTCATCATGACTCCTGGTTTCAGTAATGAGCAGCGGCCGGGCTGGGTGTGGCGGGGTCGGCGGCTGACCTGGGTTCCTACGTTTGTCGCGACGGATTTCCACCACGACCGAGTACGACAAAGATTAGCAGCGCGCTCGCGTCCAAACCTCCGGAAGAACGGGGAAAACCCGGCTCTATTCGTCGAATCGACTTGCTTTGATCTGCGGATAATCCATCTCGTGAAAAGTCCTCCACCGCCGCTCAACGACTGAGAGCCAAGCGGCAGGCGAGAGAACACCAGATTCGGAGCAATCGAGCTAAATGGAAACGCCCAACAACTCTTTGATCACGCCGGACGCCCGCATGGGGCTGGCAGGCGCGCAACCGGGCACGGCGGGTAACGCCGTGCCCGGCGCGAGCCTGACCGGCGGTGCGGCTGGCGGCGCCGATTTCGGCGGATTCGCCCAGCGCGTGCCGGGGCTGTCGAATTTCCGCTCGAATCCGCGCGTGCCGCTGATCATCGCGGTGGCGATCCTGATCGCCGTGGTCGCCGGTCTGGTGATGTGGTCGCGTCAGCCGGATTACCGCGTGCTGTTCTCGAACCTGTCGGACCGCGACGGCGGCGCGATCGTGACGGCGCTCCAGCAAGGCAACATTCCCTACAAGTTCTCGGACGGCGGCGGCGCGATCCTCGTTCCGGCCGAGCAGGTTCACGAAACGCGTCTGCGTCTCGCGGCGCAAGGCCTGCCGAAGAGCGGCTCGGTCGGCTTCGAACTGATGGACAACCAGAAGTTCGGCATCAGCCAGTTCGCGGAACAGGTCAACTATCAGCGCGCGCTGGAAGGCGAGCTCGAAAAGACGATTTCGTCGATCTCGTCGGTCAAGTCGGCGCGCGTGCATCTAGCGATTCCGAAGCCTTCGGTGTTCGTGCGCGACAAGGAACTGCCGACGGCGTCGGTGATGGTCGAGCTGTATCCGGGCCGCGTGCTCGACGAAGGCCAGGTTTCCGCGATCACGCACATGGTGGCGTCGGGCGTGGCGGACATGCCGGTCAAGAACGTGACGATCGTCGATCAGGACGGCAACCTGCTGACCAACGCGACGGCAGGCGGCGCGGCCGGTCTGGACGCCTCGCAATTGAAGTACGTGCAGCAGATCGAGCACAACACGCAAAAGCGCATCGACGCGATCCTCTCGCCGCTGTTCGGCTCGGGCAACGCGCATTCGCAAGTCAGCGCCGATATCGATTTCTCGAAGCTCGAGCAGACGGCGGAAAGCTACGGCCCGAACGCCAATCCGGCGAACACGGCGATCCGCAGCCAGCAGTCGAGCCTGTCGAGCGAAACCAGCGGTTCGGGCGTCGGCGGCGTGCCGGGCGCGCTGTCGAACCAGCCGCCGCAAGCGGCATCGGCGCCGATCGACGCGGCGGCATCGGGTGCGCTGGGCGCATCGGGTGCGAAGCCCACGCCGCTCAACGAGCGCCGCGACACGACGACCAACTACGAAGTCGATCGCACCGTGCGTCACTACGAACAGGCGGTCGGCGGCATCAAGCGTCTGTCGGTGGCGGTGGTCGTGAACTACGAGAAGAAGGTCGACGCCAAGGGCAACGTCACGATGACGCCGATGGTCGCCGACAAGCTCGCGCAAGTCCAGCAACTCGTGAAGGACGCGATGGGCTTCGACGAAAAGCGCGGCGATTCAGTCAACGTGGTCAACAGCGCCTTCAACTCGGATGTCGTGACGCCGCCGGCGGTGCCGTGGTGGAAGACGCAGGAATCGATCGGCCTGGGCATTCAGGGCGCGAAGTATCTGGGCATCGGCATCGTCGGATTGTTCCTGTACTTCAGCATGGTCCGCCCGGCGATGAAGCGCGCCTTCCCGCCGCCGGAACCCTCGGCATCGTTTGCCGCGCCTGACGAACTTTCGCTGCTCGACGGTCCTTCGATGAAGGGCTCGGCCAAGGAAGACGACGGCGAGAAGGATGCCGAAGTGAGTCTCCTCGGCGGTCCGGAAAGCAACAAAGCCAAATTTGATCGCAACCTCGACTATGCGCGGTCCGTCGCGCGCCAGGATGCGCGAATTGTAGCGACGGTCGTGAAGAACTGGGTGTCCGATGAACAATGACGGTCTCAACAAAGCCGCTCTCCTGCTGATGTCGATCGGCGAGGAAGAAGCCGCTGAAGTTTTCAAGTTTCTCGGCCCGCGCGAGGTTCAGAAGATCGGCGCGACGATGGCGAGCCTCAAGAACGTGACGCGCGAGCAGCTCGATTCCGTGCTTACCGAGTTCGTCAAGGAAGCGGAGCAGCAGACGGCGCTGTCGATGGATTCGAGCGAGTACATCAAGTCGGTGCTGAACAAGGCGCTCGGCGAAACCAAGGCCGGCGCGCTGATCGATCGCATTCTGCAAGGCAGCGACACGAGCGGCATCGAAGGTCTGAAGTGGATGGATTCGAGCGCGGTCGCGGAGCTCATCAAGAATGAGCATCCGCAGATCATCGCGACGATCCTCGTGCATCTGGACCGCGATCAGGCATCGGAAATCATCTCGTGCTTCGTGGAACGTCTGCGCAACGACGTGATGCTGCGGATCGCGACGCTCGACGGCATTCAGCCCGCCGCGCTGCGCGAACTCGACGACGTGCTGACCGCGCTGTTATCGGGCAGCGACAACCTCAAGCGCGCGCCGATGGGCGGCGTGCGCACGGCGGCGGAAATCCTCAACTTCATGGCGAGCAACCAGGAAGAATCGGCGATCGAAACGGTCAAGCAGTACGACGCGGAACTGGCGCAGAAGATCATCGACCAGATGTTCGTGTTCGAAAACCTGCTGGACCTGGAAGACCGCGCGATCCAGTTGCTGCTGAAGGAAGTGGAGTCGGAAACGCTGATCGTCTCGCTGAAGGGCGCGCAGGCGACGCTGCGTCAGAAGTTCCTGTCGAACATGTCGCAGCGCGCGGCCGAACTGCTCGCGGAAGACCTCGATTCGCGCGGTCCGGTGCGGGTGTCGGAAGTGGAACAGCAACAACGCAAGGTGCTGCAAGTGGTGCGCAATCTCGCCGAAAACGGTCAGATCCAATTAGGCGGCAAGGCGGAGGACGCATATGTCTAACGCGACGCAAAAGGTCTCGGCGTATCAGCGCTGGGAAATGGCATCGTTCGATCCGGTCACGGTCGATCAGAGCGCGGCGGATCAGGTCGCACTCGAAGCGCATCTGCGCCGCGTCGAGGAAGACGCGCATGCGCAAGGTCTCGCGAAGGGTCACGTCGCGGGTCAGGCGCTCGGTTATCAGGCGGGCTTCGAGCAAGGTCACGAGAAGGGCATCGAGGAAGGCCGCAAGATCGCGATGGAAGAAGCCGCGCGCCTCGCGCAAATCGCCGATGCGTTTCAAACCGCGCTGCACGCCGCCGATGCCGCCATCGCCGAAACGTTCGCCTCGCTGGCAATCGATATCGCGCAGCAGGTCGTGCGTCAGCATCTCGCGCACGATCCGACCGCGCTGGTCGCAGTGGCGCGCGAAGTGATCGCGGCCGAGCCGGAATTGCAGGGCTCGCCGACGCTGATCGTCAATCCGGCGGATCTGCCGATCGTCGATGCGTATCTGCAGGAAGAACTGGGCGCGGCCGGCTGGCTGGTGCGTCCGGATCCGCTGGTCGAGCGCGGCGGCTGCAAGGCGCATGCATCGACCGGTGAAATCGATTCGGGCAACTCGTCGCGCTGGGAACGTGTCGCGGCGGCGCTCGGAAGGAATCAGTTGTGGTAAATCAGCAAATGGTCGCGAACATGACCCCTCATCCGACAGTCCACGAACCGCTCACGGCGCACGGCATCACGCAGGAAGGCCTGAGCGAACTCGAGCAGGAACTCGCGCGCGCATCCTTCGGGCCGCTGGCCGCCGAAGACGCCGCCGCCGAGCCGACGCCGGAAGAACATGCCGCGCGCACCATTGCCGAACTGTCGCTGATGGCGGGCAATCCGCACATCGATTCGTGGCGCGCTCAGCTGGAAATGGTGCGCGCCCGCGCGGCCATCGCCAAGCCGGTGCGCACGTGCGGACGTCTGACGCGCGCCGCCGGCCTCGTGCTGGAAGCTGTCGGCCTGAAGATTGGCGTCGGCTCCGAATGCATGATCGAACTGCCGCCCGGCAGCGCGATCCCGACCGCCGAAGCCGAAGTCGTCGGCTTCTCGGGCGACAAACTGTTTTTGATGCCGACCACGGAAACCGGCGGCCTGTTGCCCGGCGCGCGCGTGTATCCGCTGGAAAGCGCGCCGATCGACGATCCGATGGCGGGCGCGAAGCGTCTGCCGGTCGGCTTGGAAATGCTCGGTCGCGTGGTCGATGCCTCCGGCTGTCCGCTCGACGGACTCGGCCCGCTCGGCGCGAAGACCGATGCGCCGCTGTCCGCGCCGGTCATCAACCCGCTGAACCGCGAGCCGATCCATAAGGTGCTCGACGTCGGCGTGCGCGCGATCAACTCGATGCTGACCGTCGGACGCGGCCAGCGCATGGGCCTGTTCGCGGGTTCGGGCGTCGGTAAATCTGTGTTGCTCGGCACGATGGCGCGCTATACCAGCGCGGAAGTGATCGTGATCGGTCTGATCGGCGAACGCGGCCGCGAAGTGAAGGAATTCATCGAGCAGATTCTCGGCGAAGACGGTCTCGCGCGTTCGGTCGTGGTGGCCGCGCCCGCGGACGTGTCGCCGGTGCTGCGGATGCAGGCCGCCGCGTACACGACGTCGCTCGCCGAATACTTCCGCGATCAGGGCAAGCACGTCCTGATGCTGATGGATTCGCTCACGCGTTACGCGATGGCGCAGCGTGAAATCGCGCTGGCGATCGGCGAGCCGCCCGCGACCAAGGGTTATCCGCCGTCGGTGTTCGCCAAGCTGCCCGCGCTCGTCGAGCGTACCGGCAACGGTCCGAAAGGCGGCGGTTCGATCACCGCGTTCTATACGGTGCTGACCGAAGGCGACGACCAGCAGGACCCGATCGCCGACTCCGCGCGCGCGATTCTCGATGGGCACATCGTGCTGAATCGCTCGCTGGCGGAAGCGGGGCACTATCCCGCGATCGATATCGAACAGTCGATCAGCCGCGTGATGACGTCGATCATCGACGACAAGCATCTGGAACGCGTGCGCCTGTTCAAGCAGATGCTGTCGCGCTATCAGCGCAATCGCGATCTGATCAACGTGGGTGCGTATTCGGCCGGGCGCGACGCGCTGCTGGACCGCGCAATAGCGCTTTACCCGCGTATGGAGTCATTTTTACAACAAGGCTTTAGAGATCAGGCAAATTTTGAGCCGAGCCTCGAAATGTTGCACGCACTTTTCGACTAGTATTCGAGCCATATTCTTCATAAGAACATCCGCGTAGAGACCAATTCCTTATGTCCAAGAACTTGCCTATCAATACGCTCATTGAGCTCGCGCAGGAAGAGCTCGATGCCGCCACCAAGCGCCTCGGCAAGTTGCAGCAGGAACGCAACGACGTCGAGACGCAGCTGAATTCGCTCGTGAACTATCGCGACGAATATCACGCGCGTTTCACGGCGTCGGCGCAACAGGGCACGACCGCCCAGACGCTGCGCAACTTCCAGGCGTTCGTCGATACGCTCGATGCCGCCATCAACCAGCAGCGCGCCATGCTCGTGATCGCCGATCAGCGTATCGAGCAGGCCAAGCCGGAATGGCGCCAGAAGAAGCAGAAGGTCGGCAGCTACGAGATTCTGGCCGCGCGCGGCGAAGCCGTGCTCGCCAAGCAGGCGGCGCGCGTCGAACAGCGTCAGGCCGACGAATTCGCGGCGCGCGCGGTGCGGATGCGCGCCGAGCGGGCGTCGTCGTAAGCGCGGCAGATTTCATCCTTTAGATACCAGGGCCAGAACATGTCCTCCGTTTCCCCTCTCAACGCGCTGACCGGCGCTTCGTCGACGACGTCGGCCGCCAACAAGCGCAACGCGAACGCGGGCACATCGTTCGGTTCGACGCTGCAAAGCCTGACGGAGCGCGCGCACGCCGATGCGCTCGCCGCGCAGACCGCCGCGCCGAAGCCACAAGCTTCCGCCGATAAATCCAGCGTCCACGACGCGCCGAAGGCCGACGACAGCGACAAGTCCGCATCGGACGCGAGCAGCTCGGACAAGACCGACGGCACGAAGGACGCGCAGGCGTCGTCGGCGGCGGACAAGAGCGATCGCGCGGATTCGGCTTCGAAGAGTGCGTCGTCGAAATCCGATTCCGCCGATGCCACGAAAACGGCCGCGACCGCGAAACCCGCGAACACCGCCGCCGATGCCGCCGCGCAAGCGAAAAGTCGCTCCGATGCCACTGACGCCGCGCAGCAGGACGACGCGGCCACGTTCGCCAGCCTGACGGATGCGGCGACGGCGGCCACGGCATCGACCGATGGCAGCGACACCACGAAATCCGGCGACGCGAAAAAGAGCGCCGACGCGCAAACTCCGACCGACGCGCTGCAAGCCGCGCTCGCGCAACTGAACGCCGCGCCGAATGCGGCGGCGGCGGCTGCATCGGCGCAAACGCAGGCGCAGGCGAGCACGGAAACGAAGGGTCAGACGGGCGAGGCTGTCGGCGGCGTGCTCGGCCAGAACGGCAAGGGCGAACGTCAGGTGGGCCTGTTGAGCATCACCACGGGCGACGCCAAGGACGCGCAAGCAACGGCGGCCGCGAACGCCGCGCCGCAAACCGACGCCAGCGCGCTGGCCAGCATGCAGGCGGCACTGACGCCCGCATCCGGCGATGCAGCGGCTGCATACAAGCAGGCGGCGCAGGCCGCGGCGAACGCGGTGGCACAGCAGGCGGCATCGGCGAGTTCGTCGGTGTCGAGCCAGCAGGGTGCGGCGACGGCGGCGACCAGCGCGGCGATCGCGCCGCACGTCGGGTCGTCCGGCTGGGACGATGCGTTCAGTCAGAAGGTCGTGTTTCTTTCGAACGCCAAGCAGACTAGCGCCGAGCTGACTTTGAATCCGAAGGATCTCGGACCGGTGCAGGTTACCTTGCAAGTCACCGATAACCATGCACATGCGTTGTTCGTGGCGCAGCATTCGCAGACGCGTGAGGCTATCGAAGCGGCGATGCCCAAGCTGCGGGAGGCGATGGAGGCTAATGGTATTAGTCTGGGGAGCGCTAGTGTCGCGGATGGGTTTGCGCGGCAATCGTCGTCCTCGCAGCAGCAGCAATCTTCTTCGCAGCAAGGGGCTTCTGGTGGACGTGGGGGGGTTGGCGGTATTGGCGATGGAGATGATTCTGTTGCTACTTCCGTTAGCGTTCCCGTGCGGCGGCAAGTTGGACTGGTTGATACTTTTGCCTAACGGCTTCTCTTGTCGTGCTTTTCTTTTCAGTAGCCGCCTTCCCGGCGGGGGGCACTTTCTTTGCGGCGGCAAAGAAAGTAACCAAAGAAAGCCGCTGGCCGATCCTAAGCACCTTCTTGAGCGGCCGCGGCACAGGAATTTAGACTTGGCACAGCAGTAGCGAGTGTTCTCGCCGTGTGTCCGGGCGCTGGTTCCCATGCGATTTTTCCTTTCTCGCCCAAATAGGTAGTCGGCCCTTCAGAATTAGTCGAAGTCAAGGGTGGCAAGGGGCCGCCGGAAGATCGTGTTTCCCAGAACTCCCAGAAGCAATATTGATCTGAATGGTTTCCTGGGAGTTTGGAACTTCGC
>NZ_LFJJ01000203.1 GCF_001189365.1 Candidatus Burkholderia verschuerenii
GCTTACCCGGAACAATGGACTCCAGTCGTCCCCATATCTCATCGGTCAGCAACATTCGACTCATCTTGATCGCTTACGCAAAAGATGAGATGTAAACACATTTCTTCAAATGTGAACAGAGCCTAGGTCGCCCACGCATTCTTCAGTGAATTTCGTTCAGACTACCGCCTGCCGTGGCTTGCCCGTTCGAACGATCGAACCAAAAACCGCACCTTGCAATTTCCATGCACAATTGAAAGGTTTTTGAAAACTCATCGACGAGGATTGAATTGGTTCTGCTCTGCCTGTTGATCGTGTTCGTAGCGCTGTTCATCGTCTGGAAGAAACGCCGGGTCGCCATCTTCTTCCTGACCGGCTTCGTGTTCTGGCTGCTGGGAAGCTGGCTCGCGGGGCCATTGATCCAGGCGGCTCAGGTCGGGCAGTACGCGATGCTCACGCCGCGCATCGCGCCGCGCACCGCGATCATCGTGCTCGGCGGCGGCACCGCTTACGACAGCGAGCATCGTCTCGTGCCCAAGGACGATGCCGGCACGCGCATCACGCTCGCGGGCGAGCTTTACAAGCGCTGCGTCGCGGAAGGCAAGTCGTGCAAGGTCATCATGAGCGGCGGCAATCCTCAGCATCATGAACAATCGGAAGCGGCGATCTATGCGCCACTACTCATAGACGCGGGTGTTAACCGCGACGACCTGATTCTCGCAGACCAGAGTCTTGATACTTACGAGAACGCACGCAATACGTACAAGATCCTACGGTCGTGCCAATACGATACGACGATCGTCATCACTTCGTCACTGCATATGAATCGCGCGTTGCTGTCGTTCGAAGCGTTTGATATCCATCCGCAGCCGGCGGTGGCGTATCTGCGTCATCCGAAATCGTGGTGGGTGCCGCATCCGGAAGGGTGGATCGATTCGAACAGCGCGTTGCACGAGATCATCGGCGATGCGCGCTTTTATGTGTGGCGATGGATCGGCCTGTATTGAGGGTATCGAACATTTGCGACAGTGACACGCGCGCGATGCCTTTAAACTGACGGTTCGCGTCGCACGACGCGCACCGGAGGACATCACGCGTGAATCGAATCATCAGCGCCATCGCGTTCGCAGCGGAGAAGCATCGCAATCAGCGTCGCAAGGACGCGCAGGCATCGCCCTATATCAATCATCCGATCGCACTGGCGAACGTGCTCGCCAACGAAGGCGGCATTACGGACGAGACCGTGCTGATCGCCGCCGTGTTGCACGACACGCTCGAAGACACGGATACCTCGCATGAAGAGCTCATGCAATGCTTCGGTCACGAAGTGGCGAAGATCGTCGCCGAAGTGAGCGATGACAAATCTTTGTCGAAGGACGAGCGCAAGCGTCTGCAGGTCGAGCTCGCGCGGCATATCAGCGAAGGCGCGAAGCTCGTCAAGCTCGCCGACAAGATATGCAATCTGCGCGATATCGTGGCGCTGCCGCCCGCGGACTGGGACGCGCCGCGCAAGCTCGAATACTTCGACTGGGCGCGACGCGTGGTGGACGAAATGCGCGGCGTGCATCCCATGCTCGAAGCATTATTCGATGCCGTGTACGGCGAGGCGCATACGTTGGCTTGAATGTGACTTGAGCGTTACAGCGCCTCGCGCAGATAACTCGCCGTGCGGCTCGCGCGATGTTTCGCCGCGACATCGGGTGTCGCCGCGACGACGAGCGTGCCGCCGTCCTCGCCCGCGCCCGGACCGATATCGATTACCCAGTCGCTTTGCGCGGCCACGCGCATATCGTGCTCGACGACGACCACGGTGTTGCCCGCATCGACGAGGCCTTGTAGCTGCGCCATCAGACGGTCGACGTCGGCGGGATGCAGACCGGTCGTCGGTTCGTCGAGGATATAAAGTGTGTCGCCGCGATGCGCGCGCTGTAATTCGGTCGCGAGCTTGATGCGCTGCGCCTCGCCGCCGGACAGTTCGGTCGCGGGCTGGCCGAGCCTCAGATAACCGAGGCCGATATCGCGCAGCACGGTGAGCGCGCGCATCACGATCGGTTCATCGGCGAAGAATTCGCAGGCGCTGTCGACGCTCATCGCCAGCACATCGGCGATGTTCTTGTCGTGCCAGGTGATCTCGAGCGTCTGCGGGTTATAGCGCGAGCCGTGGCAGGTCGAACATTCCGAATACACGCTCGGCAGGAACAATAACTCGACACTGACGAAGCCTTCGCCTTCGCAAGTCGGGCAGCGGCCTTGCGCCACGTTGAACGAGAAACGCCCCGCGCTGTAGCGGCGTTTTCGTGCAGCGGGCGTATCCGCGAAGAACTTGCGGACGTGATCGAACAGACCCGTATAGGTCGCGAGATTCGAACGCGGCGTACGGCCGATCGGTTTCTGATCGACGCGCACGAGCCGCTTCACCGTCTCCATACCCGCGACGATGCGTCCGCCCACCGGCGCTTCTTTTTTGGCGAGCAGCGGATCCTGTTCCTCGTCGTCGGCATCGTCGAGCGAGCGGCCGAGATGCGCGGCGACCAGTTCCGGCAGCGCCTGACTCACGAGACTCGACTTGCCCGAACCCGATATGCCCGTGACGGCGGTGAAGCAGCCGAGCGGAAACGCGGCATCGATCCAGTTCAGGTTATTGCGCGTGATGCCTTCGATCGCGAGCCAGCCGCGCGGCGTGCGCGGCACATGCGCGATGCGCGAATCCTGCGCGAACAGATGGATGCGCGTCTGCGATGCCTCGATCTTCGCGAGTCCTTTGGGCGGGCCGCTGTAGAGCACATGGCCGCCGCCTTCGCCCGCTGCGGGACCGACGTCGACCAGCCAGTCGGCGCGACGCATCGTCTGCATATCGTGTTCGATCACGAAGAGCGAATTGCCCGCCGCCTTCAAACGCTTAAGCGCGGCGAACAGCGCTTCGTTATCGGTGTGATGCAGACCGGCCGATGGTTCGTCGAGCACATACACGACGCCGAACAGTTGCGACGCGAGTTGCGTGGCGAGCCGCAGGCGCTGCAGTTCGCCCGACGACAGCGTCGGCGTCGCGCGATCGAGCGACAGATAGCCGAGCCCGAGATCGATCAGCGTGCCGAGCCGTTCGAGCAAGTCCGCCGCGATGCGTTCCGCCGCCGCGCGCTTTTCGTTCGAGAGATTCGGCGTGCGCCGCACATCGGGCGATGCCTTGTGCGCCGAGCCGCCCGACGCTACGCGCTGGGCCGTCGCCGCTCGGCGCGCGCTCCGGGTGAGCGTGGCTTCATCGCCGGACGATGCATGATCGGTCCACTCGCCGCGCGCGATCGGCGCGAGCAGCGCGGCGAGGCGATTCATCGGCAAGGCGGAGAATGCGGCGATATCGAGGCCCGCGAAGGTCACCGACAGCGCTTCCTTTTTCAGTCGCTTGCCGTGGCACGACGGGCAATCGCTGCCCACCATATAGCGTGAGACGCGTTTTTTCATCAGCGCGCTTTGGGTATGCGCGAATGTGTGCAGCACATAGCGACGCGCGCCGGTGAAGGTGCCCTGATAGCTCGGTTCCGCGTTGCGCTTGAGCGCCGCTTGCGTTTCCTTCGGCGTGAGTCCGGCGTAGACCGGCACGGTCGGCGTTTCCTCGGTAAAGAGAATCCAGTCGCGCTGCTTTTTCGGCAGATCGCGCCACGGCGTATCGACGTCGTAACCGAGCGTCACCAGAATATCGCGCAAGTTTTGTCCATGCCATGCAGGCGGCCATGCGGCCATGCGGCGATGGCGCGCTCGCGGATGCTCAGCGTGTCGTCGGGAACCATCGACTTTTCGGTGACTTCGTAGATGCGGCCGAGTCCATGACAGACCGGACACGCGCCCTGAACCGTGTTCGGCGAGAAGTCCTCGGCATAGAACATCGGCTGATTCGAGGGATAACTGCCGGTGCGCGAATACAGCATGCGAACGAGGCTCGACAAGGTCGTGACGCTGCCGACCGACGAGCGCGCGCTGGGCGTGCCGCGCTGCTGCTGAAGCGCGACGGCGGGCGGCAGACCTTCGATGGAATCGACCTCCGGCACGCCGACCTGTTCGATCAGCCGCCGCGCATACGGCGCGACCGACTCGAAATAGCGACGCTGCGCTTCTGCATACAAAGTACCAAATGCAAGCGATGATTTGCCCGAACCGGAGACACCGGTAAAGACCACGAGCGCATCGCGCGGCACGTCGACATCGACATTCTTGAGATTGTGTTCGCGTGCGCCGCGAACGCGCACGAAACCTGCTGAGGACGTAGTCGGAGCCTCGTCGCGATGCGAACGTTCAGAAGAGCGAAGGGCGTGGTGGCGAGCATCCATGTTCGGCTGATGGAAAGGAAAGGGCACGGTCGGAAAGCGAGACGGCAGCACGCGGCATGCCATTGGGTTGGTATTTTGCATGCAGCATGCAACTGTCCGGCGATTGTCTAACGCATTTTGCATGCGAAAAGCACAACGCTGCCGCGCCCGGCGATTAGCGCAACTCAACTCAGGCAAAGAGGCGAAACATGAGGATCGGCAAACTGATGGCACTGGTCGTGCTGACGAGCAGCGTGACCTTGGGTGCGACCGGCGCGATGGCGCAGGCGGGAACGGCAATGGCGGATCGGGCGGCGGCAACGCCCACGGTGCGGCAACCGCCGGCCCGACGATGGGTGGCGACAATACGTCCGCAACGACGAGCACGCACAAGGGTGGCTTCCACTTCAAGCACAAGAAGAAAGCCAAGCCCGCTGCCGATACGGCGCAGTAAGCGCCGCTGGTAAAGCAAAAAGCGCCGCGGTGTCAGACCGTGGCGCTTTCCGCGTCGATATCGTCCGTGCCCAGGCGGGAGAAGATATCGCAGACCGCGCGCATCTCCGATTCATCGCGGATGCTGACCATCACGCGCGTGAGCATATGAAGCGACTCGGTTTCATCGATGAAATCGCGATCGAGATCGGGAAGAATATCGTCGTCCGACGCTTCGATACCCATCGATACGACAGGCTCGGCCACAAAACCGGCTGGTTCATCGAAGCCGGCGTATTCGGCGGTGATCCACTGCGTAGGCGAACTGGCGCTGCGCGAAAGATAGGTGCGGCTGTCCGACATGCTGCTGATGTCCGTGATCCGCACGCGATCGCCCGCAATGCCTTCCGCTCTCAAGTCTTCCAACGCTTCATCCAGCCTGCGGGCGCCGAAAAACGCCCCGGTTACTTCACGCATCATTACTCGTCTCCTTGCTTGCCGCGTATTGCTCCGCTTATTTCATGCGAAATGCCCTGCGAACACCGCAACGATGGCTCATGAGCGCGCGAGATGATGGCGAATCCAACGGATGCGGCGTGGGATTCACGAGCCTGATTCGAAAGTGACTTCCTGCGAAGTTGCACGACCACGCTTAAGACCTGCGCGGCTTAAGCGGCTAGGGCGTCGTGCATTCACTTCATGCGGTACATGAACTTTACGCCGCAAGAAACGGTTTTTCAATGTTTTGGTTTGGCCCTAATGCTATGACGGGCAAGGTTTTTTTGGCTAAAGCTGGCAATTTTTCTCAAAGGCTTTCGGCATGCTTCCGTCGACATGGCGGATATGTGTCATCGTACAAGCTGCGCGCGGCCCTATAATCCCTTCATCGAGCACTCATTCACCGGTCCTGCAATGTCATCAGCCCTCGCTTCCGACTCGCTTCGCCGCTCCCGCAATCTGACTGAAGAAGTCGTCGCCGAATTGACCGAGCGAATTCGCGGCGGCGCGCTTCAACCGGGCGACAAGCTGCCGACCGAATCGGAAATCATGGCGCAACTCGGCGTCAGCCGAACCGTGGTGCGCGAGTCGATCTCGCGCTTGCAGGCGGCGCGTCTGGTGCAGACGCGGCACGGCATCGGCACCTTCGTGCTCGAGGCCGGCGATCAGGATCGGTTCCAGATCGAGGCCGCGGGCGAACTCACCGTGCGCGACGTGATGGCCATTCTCGAATTGCGCATCAGCCTCGAAGCGGAAGCGGCAGGACTCGCCGCCATGCGCCGCACCGACGAAAATCTCGCGCAGATGCACCACGCGCTCGACGAGTTCGAACGGCATATCGCGCAAGGAACCGGCAATGCAGTCGCCGCCGATGTCGCGTTCCATCTCGAACTCGCCAAGGCGACGGGCAATCGCTATTTCCATAGCATCCTGAGCCAGCTCGGCAACACCATCATTCCGCGCACGCGGGTGAATTCGGCGGCGCTCGCGCACAACGATCCTTCGGGCTATCTGGATCGCGTGAACCGCGAGCACGAAGATATCTACGATGCCATCGAACGCCGCGATCCCGAAGCCGCGCGCGCCGCGATGCGCATGCATCTTTCCAATAGCCGCGAGCGTTTGAGGCGCGCGCAAGAGGCATCGGCGAAGACGTCCGATGCGGCTTGAGCGGTAAGCAGGCGCGCTTCTTTTAGCATCGACATGCTGTCGGCAACATTACAAATAAAGCCGGGCATGTCATGCAAGGTTCAATCGTTTGCGCGCTCGAAGCTTTCTTAGAGCTTGCTTATGCACCTGCTTTTTAGTTAGGTATGGCGATGCTGTTGCCCGGACTCGCGCTAAGATCGCGGCTCGTTTTGGGCAGCGCATAGGCATGAGCTTAAGCCGCATTGCTAAGGAAACACTTAACAGCGTCGATCATTTTACTTAGAAGTAGAAAGTATTACCTCCGCGCATATTGGTGTTTCTCCCATGCATGTTTTAGCGGTGTCAACTAAAGGCCTGCCGCGTCGTTAAAAGGTGCGAGGGCTTCCCGTCGCTTGAGCCGAAGCCTGTCGATCAGCCGTTTTGAAGCGGTTTTGAGGCCGCCAGCCGTAGCGTATCGAACGACGCTCGCCAGCACGACCGCCCGACCGCTTAAGGCAAGCCTGTTCAAGGCTTGTCGGCAATCCATTAAAAATCCCTTACGAATGACACAGGGAAAGAAAGGCGTTTCGATTATTACCAAAAATTTCCGGCTCGCTTTTAGGCCGGGTGCAAGTGGAAGGTGAGTCTTTGAAGATCCTGCATAGCGAGTCGTCGAAGGGTTGGGGTGGTCAGGAAATCCGCACGTTGAAGGAGATGGTCGCACTGCGGGAATGCGGCCATACCGTCGAATTGCTTTGTCCGAGCGATGCGCGTCTTGGCATCCGCTGCGCGGAACTGGGCTTCGCGGTGCATCACGCGCGCATGCGAGGCGGCGGCGACATGCGTTCGATGGTGCGCGTCAAGGCGCTTCTGCAGCGCCGCAAGTTCGATGTCGTCAACACGCACAGCGGCCACGATAGTCTTGTCGCGGGCTCGGCGGCGCGTCTCGCGGGCACGCCGCTGATCGTGCGCACGCGGCATCTGGCGCTGCCGATCAGTTCGCTGGCGACTTATACGTGGATTCCGCATCGCGTGATCGCGGTGAGTCATTACGTGCGGCGTTATCTGATCTCGGCGGGCGTCGACGAACAGCGCGTGCAGACCATCTACGACGGCATTCCCAAGCCCGAACTGCTGTCGAACTCGACGCTGCGCGCCGAACTTGGCCTCGGCGCGGACGCGACGGTGGCCTGCATGGTCGCGATCATGCGCGACGAGAAAGGTCACGAGGATCTCATCGCGGCCGCGCAACCGTTGTTCGATGCATATCCGAATCTGCACGTCGTGATGGCGGGCAATGGCCCCGCCTTCGATCGGATCAAGGGCATCGTGCGCAGTCTCGGTCTGGAGCAGCGCATTCACATGCTGGGCTTTCGCACCGATGTGCCCAACATCTTTCGCGGCAGCGACATGTTCGTGCTGCCGACGCATCAGGAAGCCTTGGGGCAGGCCTTTATCGAAGCGATGGCGGCAGGCCTGCCGGTGATCGGCACGCGCGTGGACGGCGTGCCCGAACTGATCCAGGACGGCGTCAATGGACTGCTGGTGCCCGCGCGCGATCCGCTGGCCTTGCGCGCGGCGCTCAAACGCATGATCGACGATCCCGAGTTGCGTCAGCGTCTGCGCGAGGAAAGCCTGCGTATCACGGAGCGCGGCTTCACGATCGGCGACATGGCTTACGAAACCTCGCTGTTCTATCGACGCGCGTTGCGCTAGCGGGGACATCGCCAATGAGCCGGCGTGCACGCGCCTTGCCCGTGTTGATGTACCACCACGTCAGCACGTCGCCGAGCATGATCACCGTCGCGCCGCAGCACTTCGCCGCGCAAATGGCGTATCTCGCGAGCGCGGGATATCGCACGATCGGCGCGGCGCAGCTCGCCGCGTTCATGCGCGGCGAGGATGTGCCGGAGAAATCGCTCGTCATCACCTTCGATGACGGCTACCTCGACAACTGGGTGCACGCGCACCCAGTCTTGCAGCGTCATGGATTCACCGCGCTGTGCTTTCTCGTCAGCAGTTGGCCCGGCGCGGGCGATGTGCGTCCCCACGCCGCGAACGCCACGCCCGATGCATTGCCGCCTTTACTCGATCATCACGCAGGCGAGCGCGCGATCGAAGCGGGCCGCACCGACGATGTCGCGCTGCGCTGGTCGGAAATCGACGCGATGCGCGCAGCCGGCACCTTCGAGTTTCATAGCCACACGCATACGCATGTGCGCTGGGATCAGGTGATGACATCGCGCGAACAAAAACGCGCTTGCCTCAAGGATGATTTGAGCGCGTCGCGCGAGACCTTGGCGCAGCGCTTGGGCGAGGTATCGGACCATCTGTGCTGGCCGCAAGGCTATTACGATGACGACTATCGCGAAGTCGCGCGCGATGCGGGCTTCAGGCATTTCTATACCTGTCACGTCGGCACGAATGCGCGCGCGTCTCTTAAAGCACAAGCGAATGAACGCTCCATCAACCGGCTTGAAGTGCGCGATCGTCCGGCTTCATGGCTTGCATCGCGCCTTTGGGTGCATAGCCGGCCCACGCTAAGCCGAGCCTATCTAAGGCATCAAGCGCTAAGAGAAAAATGCGGCAATGGCATCGTTCACCGCATCGGGTGCATCGCGATGCGGTGAATGTCCGCAATCGTCCAGCTTGAGCAACTGCGTGTGAGGCACGGCGCGTTTGATCTCGTCGATCTGCACCATCGATGCATATTCGTCGCCGTGTCCCTGAATGGCCAGTAGCGGGCGGCTGATCGTCGACAATTCGCGCGTGATGTTCCACTCGCGGAACGCGGGCATCAGCCATGCGTCGTTCCATCCGTAGAAGGCGGAATCGGCGTCGTCGTGATAGGACCCGAGCTTGTCGCGCAAGCCGCTGCTTGCGTAAGTCGCGCGCACTTCGCGAATAGCGTTGACCGTCATGTCTTCGACCAGCACATGCGGCGCCATGATGGCCGCGCCGGCCAGCGCATCGGGAAACGCGCACGCATAGAGCAGGGCGATGGTGCCGCCGTCGCGTCGCTATGGCCGATCAGACGCATGCGCGCGCGTTCTGTCGCATCGATAGTCAAGGCATCGAGCAAGGCGGGCAAGACATCGCGCGCCTGATGATGCAAAAACTCGACGGGCCATTTTTCATCGGCACGACGTGGCGTCGAGCGGCCATAACCCGCGCGCGAATAAACCAGTCCCCGGCAATTCAGGCGATCGCATAACGAACGCGGCCATCTTTTCCATAGCGCGATGGAGCCCAGCCCTTCGTGCAGAAATACCGCGATCGGTGCATCGGCGCGTTCGGGATGTATCCATTCATATTCGATGCGCACCGGATAAGGCCAGGTGTCGAGTTCGGCGAATTGCGTTTTTTTATGATCCATCGTGCTCGAATGCTTAGGGCTTTGCGAAAGATTAGCAGAGGCGCTTAAGCATCGAATAGCGGTCTATGCACTATTTAAGCGTATAATCTTACATATTTATTTCTCTAGACTTAGCTGAACTTTTTCTGCGAAAGTAATTCGTAAGAAATTCGCCGCACTGCAAGGAGCGCGGCGTCCTTTATCGATTACTCGCGCTAAGCAAGTCGCGCGGCTTGATTTTGTTTCTGGAGAAAACGCATGAATCGACCCAAACGCATGCTGCTAGTGTTCCGTCCCAGAAATAACTTTACATAACCGAGCCACTTTCTGAAGGATGGAATCGGCGGTTGCGGTCCAGACAAATGGACGGTTGTGCTGGTTGTAGCGTGCGACATAGCGCTCGATGC
>NZ_LFJJ01000204.1 GCF_001189365.1 Candidatus Burkholderia verschuerenii
GCATGCCTCGCCTCACATAACCTCAACTTCCCGAACCGCCCGGTGCGGACCCGCACGCCGGGTGGTGTGGCAGGGTGGTGTGGCAGGGGACCGGCCAGCTTGCTGGCCGCCCCTATGCCGATTCGTCCGCGCAAGTCGCTGCGTCGCGAAGATCGGCGAGTCGCTCAGTCGAAATTACCGCACTCGCTCGATAATCGCTTTTCATCAGCGGATTCGATTTCCAATTGTTAAGTCATACAAAAAGCGTCAACCTAATTGCGTTAAAGCAGACGTAATTAGCGCTCGGCGAAAATGTCAATCCGTGTGAATATGACGCGTCATTTGTCGTTTCATAACATTAACGAGATGGTACACTTCGCCCGCCGTGGCAAGGGTCCGCAGGCCCGATGGCCGGGCCTCGGATGTCGAAAGTTCGTCTAGCTTCTCATGCCCGGCAAGCCGTCCAAACGCGTTCTTTCTGTCAGTTCTTTTTCACAAACTCGATTAAAAATCCTTCCATCTGGCTTTTCGCTGGCGAAAAAAAAGCTGATGCAGTAACTTCATGCGTGCGCTAGCGCATGGACACACGTCCGGAACAATGCTTGCTAGTGCACAAGAGAACTCGAAGAAGCAAGTAAGAACGACCGATCACTTTCCGACTGATCGAACCATTGCCGACCATCCGGCTCGCGCCTTTCCGAACAACAACATGGCCGCCATTTTTGATTACCTGTTGGACCGCCAGATTTCCCGGCAATGGCGCGGCCTGCTTGCCGCGTTGGCGGAAGAATTCGAAACGCAGATCGGGCGCGTGGAACTGCGGCAGCTGATGCATCGCGTCGGTCAGCGTTTCGCCGATGCCCAGTCGCTTCCCGTCTGCAACTCGACAGCCGAACTCGCCGACGCGCTGAATACGCTGTGGCACGACACCGACTGGGGCTTCGTCGAACTATCCGATGAACGCGATTACTTGAGCATCGTCCATTACTGCGCGCCGTTGCCGGCCTTCGGCGAACGCGCGCTCGCATGGACGCCCGCATTCCTCGAAGGCGCGTATCAGCACTGGCTGAGCGCGCTCGGCGCGCAAGGGCTGGCGGTCGCGCAGGCAGGCGACGTCGGCGAAAACGGCGCGATCGCATTCCGGCTCGCGCGCGGCGCGGCCTGACGCAAACACGCAACATCGGCTCGTGACGTAACGAGCCCGCAACGAACGCACGACGACGACCATCCGAATAACGAGATAACGAGATGGCGTCATAAAGCACCACAAAGCAAAACGAAGCAGTACTGGCCAGATTCACCGCAAGCAAGGCATGACGAGGACGCAGCACCATGAATACTTCGCGCGACATCGAGAAGTTGTTCGACCATTTCGGCGGTAACGCCGATGATTATCAGGAAATCGGACGGGAAAACGAGGCGAAGACCGCTCGCACCCGCTGGCCGCTGCTTGCCACGCTGGATTTCGCCCAGCCCGCGATTCCGGAAATCGCGACGCGTCGCGACGGCCAGTTGAACGCGCCGCGAACTCACGTGCCCGCTTCCGATGAGCAGGCCGAACCCGCGCTGACGCCGATCAATCGCGGCAAGCCGCCGCTGTTCGCGCGGGCGCATCGTCGTGCGATTCCGCCGGTCGATTCGAAAGCCACGGTCGACGAACATCGTGCATCGCGTTTCGGCTCGCCTGCCGACGACACCGCGCCTGCCGAAATCGTGCAGACAGCGCCGACACCCGTTCCTCCGCCCGTCGTCGCGCCGGTACAACAACCACAGCCGGTACAACAGCCCGCGCAACAGCCGCCGTAACACGTTGCGCGCCGCGAACCCGCGCCGTCGATTCTCGGCAAGCTCTTCGATCAGAAGAGCGCCGCGCCCGCCGCGCCATCGACGTCGGCCGAACCCGATTCACTGAACTCGCTCTTTACGCGCCTGCGCGAATCCGCACCCGCCGACTCGCGCCTCGACGATTCCAGCCGCCCCGCGCGCGCCTTCCGCTCACGCTCATGAAAGTCATCACGGTAGTGTCCGCCAAGGGCGGCGTCGGCAAGACCACGCTCGCCGCCAATCTCGCGTCCGTGCTGGCCGCGAAACATCGTCGCGTGATCGTGCTCGATCTCGATCCGCAGAACGCGCTGCGTCTGCACTTCGGCATTCCGCTCGACAGCATCGACGGCATTTCGCGCGCGACGCTCAGTGGCGATCCGTGGCAGACCGTCATGTTCGACGGCATCGACGGCGTGACCGTGCTGCCCTACGGCGCGGTCGTCGAGGACGATCGCCGTCGCTTCGAGGCGCTGGTCGACGGCGATGCCTCGTGGCTCACGCATGCGCTGCGCTCGCTGGCGCTGGATTCGAGCGATATCGTCATCGTCGATACGTCGCCGGGTTCGTCAGTCTATACGCGCACGGCGCTGACGGCGGCCAACTTCGCGCTCAACGTCGTGCTCGCGGATGCCGCGTCCTACGCCGCGATTCCCGGCATGGAGCGCATGATCGACGCCTACGCCGCGCCGCGCGCCGATTTTGCCGGACAAGGCTACGTGGTGAATCAGGTCGATCAGTCGCGTCAGCTGAGCAAGGACGTGCTGAAGGTGCTGCGCAATATGCTCGGCACGCGGCTGTTTCCGGGCGTGATCCATCAGGACGAAGGCATCGCGGAATCGCTCGCGTGCGACACGACGCTGATCCACTACGATCCGCTTTCGCAGGCCACGGCCGATTTGCGTCAGTGCGGCGACTGGCTGCTGGCCGCCATCGATGCGATGCCCGCATCATCGAGGAAACAGGCATGAGCGCGTCAAAAATCCCTTCGCCCGAAACCGAAGTCAGCATGGCGCGCTCGCGGCTCGAGCGCCTCGTCGATGCGCGGCTGTGGGGCAGCAAGTTCCTGTCCGGCGTGATGATCGTGTTCGCGCTGTTCGCGTTCTACTTCGTCGTCACGACGCCGCTGGACTTCGGCTTCCAGCTGGCCTTCGCGATCGTCTGCTTTTGCGCGGCGATGTTCATGCGCCGCCTGCCGGGACAGTATCCGACGCTGGTGATGATCCTGCTGTCGATCGTCACATCGAGCCGCTATATGTTCTGGCGTCTCACCGGAACGACTTACTGGGAACGTCCGCTCGATGCCGCGTGGGGCCTGCTGCTGGTCGCCGCAGAAGTCTACGCGACGCTCGTGCTGCTGCTCGGCTACTTCCAGACCTCGTGGCCGCTCAAGCGCAAGCCGCTGCCCTTGCCCGCCGATCGCAGCCAGTGGCCGACCGTCGACGTCTTCATTCCGACGTACAACGAACCGTTGTCGGTCGTGAAGCCGACGATTTACGCCGCGCTCGCGCTCGACTATCCCGTCGACAAACTGGCGATCCACGTGCTCGACGACGGCCGCCGTCCCGAGTTCAAGCAGTTCTGCGAGGAAGTCGGCGTCAACTGGACGATCCGCACGCACAACCGTCACGCGAAGGCGGGCAATATCAACGAGGCGCTGAAGATCACCAAGGGCGAATACCTCGCGGTCTTCGACTGCGATCACATTCCGACGCGCTCGTTCCTGCAAATCTGCCTCGGCTGGTTCCTGCGCGACAAGCTGCTGTCGATGCTGCAAACGCCGCACCATTTCTTCTCGCCCGATCCGTTCGAACGCAATCTCGGCACCTTCCGCAAGGTGCCGAACGAAGGCGAACTGTTCTACGGACTCATGCAGGACGGCAACGACCTCTGGAACGCGACCTTCTTCTGCGGATCGTGCGCCGTGCTGCGCCGTTCGATGGTCGAGGAGATCGGCGGCATCGCGGTGGAAACCGTGACGGAAGATGCGCATACCGCGCTCAAGCTGCATCGGCTGGGCTATACGACGGCGTATCTCGCGATTCCGCAAGCGGCGGGCCTCGCGACGGAAAGCCTCTCCGGGCACATCGGCCAGCGGATTCGCTGGGCGCGCGGCATGACGCAGATTTTCCGGATCGACAATCCGCTGACCGGCAAGGGTCTGAAGATCGGCCAGCGGCTGTGTTATCTGAATGGCATGCTGCACTTCTTCTACGGCATTCCGCGTCTGGTTTTTCTGACCACGCCGCTGTCGTATCTGTTCTTCGGCGCGCATGTGATCGAGGCGGCTGCGAGCACCATCGCGATTTTCGCGTTGCCGCACATGGCGCACGCGAGCATCACCAATTCGCGGATGCAGCGCTCGTTCCGCCATTCGTTCTGGGCCGAAGTGTACGAGTCGGTGCTGGCGTCGTACATCACGGCGCCGACGCTGCTCGCGGTCATCAACCCGAAGCTCGGCAAGTTCAACGTGACGGCCAAGGGCGGCCAGATCGCGAAGGATTACTTCGACTGGTACATCTCGCGGCCGTATCTGTTCCTGCTGCTGCTGAATCTGCTCGGCTTTATCGCGGGCGTCGTGCATATCGTGCTGTACTGGCATGTTCGCAGCGAAGTGAACACGACCATCCTGAATCTCTGCTGGACGGTCTCTACAACATGCTGATTCTGGGCGCGTCGGTGGCGGCGGCGAGCGCAAGCAGGTGCGCAGCACGCATCGCGTGACGATGAAAATGCCCGTGATGCTCAAGTTCTCGACCGGCCGCACGCTCGCCTGCGAGACCATCGACTATTCGGAAGGCGGCGTGGGCGTCAAGCTGCCGAACGATATCGAAGTGCCGATGCACGAGCGCGTCACCGTCTCGCTGTTCCGTGGCGACGAGGAATACGCGTTCCCGGCGACCGTTGGTTTCACCGAACCCGGACGCGTTGGCCTGCGCTTCTCGCAACTCACGCGCGAGCAGGAATACGACTTCGTCAAAACCACCTTCGCGCGCGGACGCCTGGACCGGCTGGTCCGAAGGACGCCGCCCGGATACGCCGCTGCGCGGCCTGTCGCATGTGCTGCTGGTCGGCACGCGCGGCATCGCCGGCCTTTTCGAGCATCTCTACAGCGACTTGCGGACCTGGATGAACAAGAGCCCGTCGATCCGAACAAGCTGAAAACCAAAGACCAATGATGGGCAACCGACTGTCGAAGCCGCACGACGGCCATGATGTACAACAGAAACAACATGCGCCGCGATTCTGCGAAACGCCGCTCGGACGCATGCTGGCGGCGTGGATCGCGCTGCAAACGGGCTTCGCCGCGCCGCTCGCCGTCGCCGCAGATGCCGCGTCGGGCGCTGTAGCCGCCAAACCCGCCGCGACAATAACGCAGCAAGCGACAGGCGTCGGCAACGTGCCCGCGCCGAGTCCCGCCGTCGTCTACAACCCGGCGGCGATTTCGCAGCCCGCGCTCGCGATGCCCGTGCCCGCGTTCTCCGGCAAGCCCGCGCTGCCGCTCGCCTCGCGCGTGCCGACCACCGCCGATCCGGGCACGCTGGTGCCGGGCGGTCGTCGTCAGACGCTGACCTTCGCCGATTACGGCGCGCTCGATCCGCTGCAACTGCGCGGCACCGATGGCCAGAACGGCATCGCGTTTTCGGTGCGCGGCGACGAAGTCGTGACCGCGGCGGTGCTGCATCTGATCTACAGCTATTCGCCATCGCTGCTGTCGGAGATTTCGCAGCTGAAGGTGCTGATCAACGGCGAAGTCGCCGCGACCTTGCCGGTGCCGCGCGAGCAGGCCGGCACGCTGGTCGCGCGCGATGTCGCGATCGATCCGCGCTTCATCACCGAGTTCAATCACCTGAACGTGCAGTTGATCGGCCATTACACGCGTCAGTGCGAAGACCCGTCGAATTCGACGCTGTGGGCGACCGTCAGCAACGCGAGTTCGCTCGATCTGACGTACGCGTCGATCGCCAACAAGCCGGATCTCGCCGCGTTGCCGCAGCCGTTCTTCGACCGCCGCGACGTGCGACGCCTCGAACTGCCGTTCGTGTTCGCGGGCAAACCCAGTCTGACGACGCTCGAAGCCGCCGGCACGGTCGCGTCGTACTTCGGCTCGCTGGCGGGCTATCGCGGCACGATCTTCCCCGCGCAGACCGACAACGTGCCGCTCGCGGGCAACGCCGTGGTGTTCGCCGTCGGCGATGCGAAGATCGCGGGCGTCGATATTCCGCCGGTGTCCGGCCCGACCATCGCCGTGGTGGAGCGCGATGCATCGGCGCGCGGCCGTCTGCTGCTCGTACTGGGCCGCGACGACAAGGAACTGAAGATGGCCGCGAAGGCGCTGGGCGTCGGCCAGAATACGCTGTCGGGCACGAGCGCGACCATCACGCAATTCAACGATCTGCAACCGCGCCGTCCCTACGATGCCCCGAACTGGCTGCCGACCGATCGCGCCGTGCGCTTCGGCGAGTTGGCCGAGCAGCAGGATCTAACCGCCCACGGCTACGACGCCGATGCGGTGCGCGTGAATCTGCGCGTGCCGCCCGATCTGTTCATGTGGCAGATCAAGGGCGTGCCGATCGACCTCGGTTATCGCTACACGGTGCGGCCCGCGCCGGATCGCTCGTCGCTGAATATCAGCGTGAACAACGGCTTCGTGCAGTCGCTGCGGATTCCGGCGGTGTCGACGTCGACCTTCGATCTCGGCCAGTACTTTAGCCGCGTGATGCCCGACAAGACCGTCGCCGCGCGTCGCGAAGTCTATATTCCACCGCTGCTGATCACGCCGCGCGCGCAATTGCGTCTGCACTTCTATTACGACATCCCGAAGACCGGCGAATGCACGGGCCGCGTGCTCGACAACGTGGTCGGCGCGATCGATCCGAATTCGACCATCGATCTGTCCGGATTTCCGCATTACATGGCGCTGCCCGATCTCGCGGCTTTCGCCAACGGCGGCTTCCCGTTCACGCGTCTGGCCGATCTGTCGCAGACGGCCGTCGTATTGCCGAACGATCCGAACTCGGCCGATTACAGCCTGTATCTGCTCGAAATGGGCCGCATGGGCGCGTCGACGGGCTATCCGGTGACGGGCGTGACGGTGACGCTCGCGGGCGATGTCGATCGCTTCGCCGACAAGGACCTGCTGATTCTCGGCTCGCCGGGACGTCAGCCGCTACTGCAACGCTGGGCGAAGAACATGCCGTTCTCCGGCGACGGCGACGCGCGCACCTTCCAGCTTTCCGATGTCGGCTTCAAGCTGGTCGACTGGTGGCACGGCGAGCACGGCCCGGAACGCTCGCCCGCGCGCGCGGACCTGTCGCTCGTCAGTTCCAGCGGCGACGCACTGCTGACCGGCTTCGAATCGCCGCTGAAGAACGGCCGCAGTACGGTCGCGCTGATCAGCGCGGCGGGGCAATCGGATGCCGACTTGTCCGCCGCCCTGCTCGACAACGATCTGCTGCCGTCGATTCAAGGCGCGATGGCCGTGATTCACGGCCGCACGGTCACCGTGACATCGAACGGCGAGGCGTATTACGTCGGCCGTCTCTCGCCGATGCATTACATGCGCTGGGCGCTGTCCGCGCATCCGATTCTGCTCGTGTTCTCCGCCGTGATCGCCGCGTTGATCTTCGCCGCCGTCTTCTACCGTGCGTTGCGCTCGATCGCCGCGCGCCGTCTGAGGGACTGATATGCGGGTAATCGCCGCCAAAATGTTTTCCGGAGCCGTGTTTGCCGCTTCGTCGTTTCATCCGATTCCCGCGCCGGCCGCCCAGCAATGCGACTGGCCGGCGTACCGGATTTTCATCGAACGCGTGGTGCAGGCCGATGGCCGCGTGATCGACCGTTCGACCGATGCGCAGCAGACCACCTCCGAAGGCCAGTCCTACGGGATGTTCTTCGCGCTGATCGCGAACGATCGCGCGAGCTTCGATTGCATGCTCAACTGGACGCGGGTCAATCTGTCGGCGAATCAGTTCGATTCGAACTCGCTGCGTCTGCCCGCGTGGCAGTGGGGCAAGAAGCCCGACGGCACGTTCGGCGTGATGGACCCGAATTCCGCATCGGATGCGGATTTGTGGATCGCCTACGATCTGTTGCAGGCCGGACGTCTGTGGAAGGAACCCGAGTACACCAAGCTCGGCTACGCGCTCGCGACGCAAATCGCCAAACAGGAAATGATCGATCTCCCCGGACTCGGCCCGATGCTGCTGCCGGGACCGCAAGGCTTTCGCGTAGGCGACGTCACACGGCTGAACCCGAGTTATCTGCCCTTGCCGCTGTTGCGCGGCCTTGCGCATGAAATGCCCGATGGCCCGTGGGCGAAGCTCGCGCAAAGCGCCGCGCGCCTCGTGAAAGTCACCGCGCCGCGCGGATATTCGCCGGACTGGGGCGCGTACAAGAACGGCCAGTTCGTCGTCGATCCGAAGAACGGCGACATGGGCAGTTACGACGCGATCCGCGTTTATCTGTGGGCGGGCATGACGCCGTCCAGCGATCCGCTCGCGCGCGCGTGGCTCGATGCGCTCGGCGGCATGCGTCAGAGCGTCTCGCAAAACGGCTTCCCGCCGGAAAAAGTCGCGACCATGACGGGTGCGGCCAGCGGCGAAGGTCCGCTTTCGTATTGGGGCGCGCTCGCGCCGTACTTCAAGGCATTGAACGACGACCACGGTCTCGGACTCGCGCGCACGCATCTGGAAGCGCTGGCCGCGCCGGCGGGCGCGACGCGCGAGCCGGTGTATTACGACCGCGTGCTCGGGCTGTTCGGCGGTGGTTTCATCGACGGACGATATCGCTTCGACGACAACGGCCGCCTCGTGCCGAACTGGAGAAGCGCATGCTGATCCAGACCCGACATCATCTGATGGCGCTGGCCATCGCGGCCGCGCTCGCGCCCGCCGCGCCGCTGCAGGCGCAGACCGCCGCCGATCCGCTGCAGGTGCTGATCGATCAGGGCAAGTACTGGCAGGCGCACAAGCGCGGCGACCTCGCGGAACAGGCGTGGCAGAAAGTGCTGCGCATCAATCCGAAGCAGCCCGACGCGCTGTTCGGCATGGGCATGGTGCTCGCCGATCGCCGCGACGGCAGCGGCGCGCAGCAGTATCTGGCGCAATTGCGGCAGGTCGCGCCGACGTATCCGAATATCGACGAACTCGGGCGCAGGCTCGGCGAAACCAGTTCGCGCGATCAAACCGTGAACGATGCGCGCCGTCTCGCGCAAAGCGGACAAAGCGCCTCGGCGGTGCAGGAATACAAGCGCGCCATCGACGGCAAGCCCGCCACGCCCGAACTGCAACTCGAGTATTACCAGGCGCTCGCCGCCACGCCGCAAGGCTGGGACGAAGCGCGTCGCGGGCTCGACCAGCTCGCGCGGCAAAATCCCGACGATCCGCGCTATGCGCTCGCGTATGCGCAGCATCTGACCTATCGCGATTCGACGCGGCGCGACGGCATCGAGCGGCTCGAAAAGCTCGCCGGCGACAATTCGGTCGGCGCGGCCGCGAAGAAAAGCTGGCGGCAGGCCTTGCTGTGGCTGGGCGCGCGGGCATCGGACGGGCCGTTGTATCAGGCGTACTTGCAGACTTCACCCGATGACGCCGCCGTCAAGGCGCGTTTCGATTCGATGGTCCAGCAGGACGCGTCGGCACGCGAACGCGCGCAGGCCAACGCCGCCGTCGATGCACGCGGCCGCGTCGTCGCGGAAGGTTTCGCGGCGGTCGATCGCGGCGATCTGGTGACGGCGCAAGCGCGCTTTTCGTCGGTTCTCGCGAGCAGTCCGAACGATGCCGACGCGCTCGGCGGCATGGGCGTCGTCGCGCTTCGTCAGGAGCGGTTTGCGGAGGCGCGCAACTATCTCGAACGCGCTTCGCGGGCGGGCAATCCGGTGCGCTGGAAAAACGCGCTGACCAGCGCGACCTACTGGACCTACACGAGCGATGCCATCGGCGCGCGCAGCAACGGGCAGATCGCGCAGGCGAAGTCGCTCTTTGAACGCGCGATCGCCGTCAATCCGTCCGATGTCACCGCGCAGACGCTGCTCGGCGAAATGCTGCTCGCCAACGGCGATCCGCGCGGCGCGGAAGCGGCGTACCGGATGGCGCTGCGCCGTCAGGCCGACAATCCCGATGCGATTCGCGGGCTCGTCGGCGCGCTGGCCGCGCAAGGCCGTGGCGACGAAGCGCT
>NZ_LFJJ01000020.1 GCF_001189365.1 Candidatus Burkholderia verschuerenii
CTTTGCTACACGCTTCCTTCAGACCCCGCCTCACAACGACGCCCTTGCGTTTCACTAGGCCTTCGCCCCATCAGGCTGGACAGGGAACTTGCACCCCCAAGCTGTTGCGCATGCTCGGCGCACAAACAGGAACGCGCGATCGAGCGCGTCCCTGCTGTCAGTCGTTCAGCAACTTCCACTTGCCATCGACGATCTGCACCATCACGCGCGCGCGATCGTCGAAGCCGTTGTGATCGTTCGCCGTCGTGTTCATGATGCCGTGCGCGACCGCCAGATCCTTCAGATTCTCGAGCGCCGCACGCAGTGCATCGCGAAACTCGGGCGTGCCCAGTTGGCCCCTCTTCAGCGCCTCGGGAATGGCGCGCTGAAGCATCTGACCGGCATCCCATGCATGACCGCCGAAGGTCGACAGTGTGCCTGCGCCGTAGGCTTTTTCATAAGCGTCTTTATAAGCCACCGATGATTTTTTTACCGGATTGCTGTCCGGCAACTGCTCGGTCACGAGCACCGGACCGGCGGGCAGAATCTCGCCCTCGCAATCCTTGCCGCACACGCGCAGGAAGTTGTTGTTGGCGACACCGTGCGTCTGATAGACCTTGCCTTTGTAGCCGCGCTCCTTCAGCGCCTTCGCCGGCAGCGCCGACGGCGTGCCCGCGCCCGCGATCAGCACCGCATCCGGATTCGCGCCCATCGTCTTCAGCACCTGCCCCGTGACGGACGTGTCCGTGCGGTTATAGCGCTCGTTCGTGACGATCTTCAGCTTGTGCGCCGTCGCGGCCGCGTTGAAGACGTTGTACCAGCCGTCGCCGTACGCATCCGCGAAGCCGATAAAGCCGACCGTCTTCACGCCGTGCTTCTCCATATAACTCGCGATGGCGTCGGCCATCAGCGCGTCGTTTTGCGGCGTCTTGAAGACCCACGCGCGCTTGGCGTCCATCGGCGCGATGATCGCGGCGGACGCGGCCATCGAGATCATCGGCGTCTTCGCCGACGATGCCGGATCGATCATCGCCAGCGAGTTCGGCGTGAACGTCGAGCCGATAATCGCATCGACGTGATCTTCGTCGATCAGCTTGCGTGTGTTCTGTACGGCGCGACTCGTGTCGGAACCATCGTCGAGCACGATGTACTGCACCGACTTGCCGCCGATTTCCTTCGGCAGCAGCGTGACGGTATTTTTCTCGGGAATCCCGAGCGATGCCGCCGGCCCGGTCGCCGACAGCGTCACGCCGATCTTCACCTGTGCATACGCCGCGTTCGCGCCCAACAGCGCAAGCGCGACGCCCGCCACGATCCAACGATTCTTCATTTTCATTGCGTCTCCAAACGCGCTGCGAGTTGTTTTTTCGATTCGACCGACTGGACGGTTATTGCCAGCCGACTCAATCTATTTTTAGTGTTATCAAGTGGCTAGAGTGGTTTTCCCTGACCAACAGCTTTCGGTCCGCGCGCACGTTTGCGACGCCCAGAAAAAAAGCGCGTTATCTTCAACGCGCCTTTTTCGTGACTCATTTCATCGTCGCCGCCTCAGTTGCCCGAGAGCTTCCACTTGCCGCCGACGATTTCGACCATCACCCGCGCCCGCTGATCGAGGCCGGAGTGATCGTTCGCGCTCATGTTGAAAATGCCGTGCGATGCCGGCAGATTCTTCGTGTCTTCGATGGCGGCGCGCAGCGCGTCGCGGAAGGCGTCGGTGCCGGGCTGGCCCTTCTTCAGCGCGACGGGAATCGCGCGTTGCAGGATGAGGCCCGCGTCCCACGCGTAACCGCCGAAGGTCGAGATCGAACCCGCGCCGTTCGCGCCTTCGTAGGCCTTCTTATAGGTCAGCGCGGCCTGCTTCACCGGATTGCTGTCCGGCAGTTGATCGGCGACGAGCAGCGGACCGGCGGGCAGGAACGTGCCTTCGCAATCCTTGCCGCAAACGCGCAGGAAGTCGTTATTGGCGACGCCGTGCGTCTGATACACTTGCCCTTGTAGCCGCGCTCCTTCAGCGTCTTTTGCGGCAGCGCCGCCGGCGTGCCCGCGCCCGCGATCAGCACCGCGTCCGGGTTCTGCGACATCATCTTGAGCACCTGGCCCGTCACCGATGCGTCGTTACGCGCGAAGCGCTCGTTCGCGACGACCTTGATCTTCGCGAGATCGGCCGCCTTGGTGAATTCCTTGAACCAGCTTTCGCCGTACGCATCCGAGAAGCCGATGAACGCCATCGTCTTCACGCCATGATTCGACATGTGCTGCGCGATCGCCGTCGCCATCAGGATGTCGTTCTGCGGCGTCTTGAAGACCCACGCGCGCTTGCTGTCCATCGGCTCGACGATGCTCGCGGCGGCGGCCATCGAGATCATCGGCGTGTGGGTTTCGGCGGCGATGTCGATCATGGCGAGCGAATTGGGGACGACGGTCGACGGTCGGGCCGACCAGCGCATCGACGTGATCTTCGCTGGTGAGCTTGCGCGCGTTCTTCACGGCTTGCGTGGAATCGGTGGCATCGTCGAGCACGATGTACTGGATCTTCTGCCCCGCGACTTCCTTGGGCAGCAACGCGATGGTGTTCTTCCCCGAAATGCCCAGCGATGCCACCGGTCCCGTGGCGGATACCGTCATGCCGATTTTCACATCCGCCCAAACCTGCGTGCTGAATACCGCGGATAATCCCGCGACGGCCATTGCGACCGCCTTACCCCGTAAAGCCCACTTCATTGATTTAAACCCCGTAAATCGACTGCTGCGTGAGAAATCGTGCGCCGGATTCGACTGAGCGATGCTTTTGAATTCATTCGCCGCAATTAACCGACCGATGGGTCGGCAAATGAGGCGGAAATGCAGTTTAGCGGACGAAAGCCGCGCCCAGCAAGCGATTTGAGGAATTTTGTGGCATGCATAAAACGCCGTTGCTTCAAGCGTTTAGCGATATTCAGGCAAGCGACGGTCAATCCGTCGAGGCAAATAAAAAAGCGCTGTTGGATGAGTCCAACAGCGCTTTTTGTCTGGGCACTTCGTGCCTCATGTCTCCTCGTTCTCCACCTCAAAAATCTGGGTGCAACAGAATTAAAACAGAAATTACGGGGTGTACCGTTTTGCTACAACCTAGCATTTACCCTAGTGGTGCATAAAAGCACCTCAAATGGGCGGCTTTCTGGCCGTTAACTGTGCATGAATTAATCTGGATATCCAACTATCCGCGATAACTTCGCATTAACCCTGAAGCGGCCGGACCCGCGCGACGATTTCCCCGACGATGCCCCGCCGGAACGCCAGCACGCACGCAATAAAAATCACGCCCGTCGCGATCGTCACCGATTCGCCGAGCGAATTGAACCAGCCGATACCCGTCACTTTCGCGATGCCGCCGCCGATATCGCCGAGCCTGTCTTCCAGCAGCACGATGATGAACGCGCCGAGCAGCGGCCCGAACATCGTGCTCATGCCGCCGACCAGCGTCATCAGCACGACGAGGCCGGACATGGTCCAGTAGGCGTCGCCGAGCGTTTCGAAGCCGAGCACGACGGTTTTCATCGCGCCGGCCAAACCCCCGCCAGTCCCGCCGACAGCACGAACGCCAGCAGCTTGTAGCGCGCCGTGTCGTAGCCGAGCGACACCGCGCGCGGTTCGTTCTCCTTGATCGCGACCAGCACCTGGCCGAACGGCGAATGCACGATCCGCACGATCAGCGCGAACGCCAGCAGCATCACGACGAGCACGATGTAATACAGCGCGATATCGCTGTTCAGATCGATCATGCCGAACAGCTTGCCGCGCGTCACGCCTTGCAGACCGTCTTCGCCATGCGTGAACGGCGCCTGCAGAAAGACGAAGTGACCATCTGCGCGAGCGCGAGCGTGACCATCGCGAAGTAGATGCCATGGCGGCGAATCGCCAGCAGGCCGACCACGATGCCCAGCAGCGTCGCGGCGAGCGTGCCCGCGATCACGCCGAGTTCGGGCGTAAACATCATCGTCTGAATGGCATAGCCGGTGACGTAACCCGCCGTCGCCAGGAACATCGCGTGGCCGAACGACAGCAAACCGGTAAAGCCGATCAGCAGATTGAACGCCGCCGCGAACAGCGCGAAACACAGCACCTTCATCATGAACACGGGATACACGCCCGCGAAAGGCACGGCGATCAGGCCGATCAGCAGCAGAACGTAGAGCGCTTTTCTCTGCATCATTTTTCCTTGCCGAAGAGACCGGCGGGACGCACCATCAGCACGAGCGCCATGATGACGAACACGACCGTCGCGGACGCTTCCGGATAGAACACGCGCGTGAAACCTTTGATCACGCCGAGCAGCAAACCGGTCAGGATCGAACCCATGATCGAACCCATGCCGCCGATCACGACCACCGCGAACACGGTGATGATCATCGACTGGCCCATCAGCGGCGAGACCTGAATGACCGGCGCGGCCAGCACGCCCGCGAACGCCGCCAGCGCGACCCCGAAGCCGTAAGTCAGTGTGATCATCAGGGGCACGTTGATGCCGAATGCCTCGACGAGCTTCGGATTCTCCGTGCCCGCGCGCAGATACGCGCCGACGCGCATCTTCTCGATCACGAACCACGTCGCGAAACACACGATCAGCGACGCGACCACCACCCACGCGCGATAGTTCGGCAGGAACATAAAGCCGAGATTCGTCGCGCCTTGCAGCACGGACGGCACGTCGTACGGCTGACCGGACGAGCCGTAGATCGAGCGAAACACGCCTTCGACGACCAGCGTCAGGCCGAACGTCAGCAGCAGACCGTACAGGTGATCGAGCTTGTAGAGCCAGCGCAGCATCGAACGTTCGATCAGCATGCCGAACACGCCGACGATAAGCGGCGCGATGATCAGCATCGGCCAATACGGCACGCCGAAGTACGATGCCCCCATCCACGCGAGCATCGCGCCCAGCATGAAGAGCGCGCCGTGCGCGAAGTTGATGACGTTGAGCAAGCCGAAGATCACCGCGAGCCCGAGACTCAGGATCGCGTAGAACGAGCCGTTCACGAGCCCGAGCAAGAGCTGGCTCATCATCGCGGCGAGCGGGATGCCGAATATTTCCATTGAACCTGCCAAGAAAGACGTTTGGATGCCGGCGCGCGCACTAACGCGCGCCGGCTGGGCTCAAGCTGTTACTTCCACGCCGCGCAACGCGATTCCGCCTTCGTGCCGAACGCCTGATCGCCGGGAATCGTCGCCTTGATCGTGTAGTAGTCCCACGGTTCCTTCGATTCCGACGGCTTCTTCACTTCCATCAGATACATGTCGTGGATCATCGCGCCGTCCTGACGCACGTAGCCCTTCGCGTAGAAGTCGTCGATCTTCATCTTCTTCAGCTCGGCCATGACCTTGTCGCTGTCGGTCGTGCCGGCGGCCTGCACGGCTTTCAGGTAGGTCGTCGTGGCCAAATAATCCGCCGCTTGCAGGCTACCCGGCATCTTCTTCATCTTGTCGAAGTAGCGCTTGGCCCACGCGCGCGTCTTGTCGTCCTTGTTCCAGTACCAGCTATCCGTGGCGACCAGACCTTGCGTCGTTTCCAGACCGAGCGAGTGGATATCGGACAGGAAGATCAGCAGCGCTGCGATCTTCATCGACTTGGTGATGCCGAATTCCTTCGCGGCCTTGATCGAGTTGACCGTGTCGCCGCCCGCGTTCGCGAGGCCGAGCACTTGCGCCTTCGATGCCTGCGCCTGCAACAGGAACGACGAGAAATTCGACGCCGACAGCGGATGCCACACCGCGCCCAGCACTTGGCCGCCGTTCGCCTTCACCACATCCGACGTGTTCTTTTCCAGCGCCTTGCCGAACGCGTAGTCGGCGGTCAGGAAGTACCACGTCTTGCCGCCCTACTTCGTCACCGCGGAACCGGTGCCTTTGGCGAGCGCCATCGTGTCGTAGGCGTAGTGCACGGTGTACGGCGTGCATTGCTCGTTGGTCAGGTTGTCCGCGCCCGCGCCGATATTGATGTACGGAATCTTCTTCTCGCCCGCGACCTGATTGGTCGACAAGGCCGTGGCCGAATTCGTGCCGCCGATGATTGCGTTCACGCCGTCGCGGTCGATCCACTCACGCGCGCGCGATGCCGCGATATCCGCCTTGTTCTGGTGATCGGCATAGACGAGTTCGATCTGCTTGCCGTTCACCTTGCCGCCGAAATCCGCGATCGCCATGCGGATCGCTTCGAGGCCGCCTTGTCCGTCGATATCGGCGCACAGGCCGGAAAAGTCCGTGATAAAGCCGATCTTCACCGTGTTGCCATCGGCCGCGACAGCGCTCGTGCTGAACGCCACACTCGCCGCCGCAGCCGCAAAGCACAGAGTCGAGAGGCGCGCGAGGGTCTTCTTTTTCATTCCAGTCTCCATGAGTTTTGATTTGATGCGGTATTACTGGTGATGCCCTTCCGGTGCAGCTAATTAAAAATGTCGATCGATTACACCCCGAGCAATTCGTGCAGCACGGGCATCTTCGCGTCCAGTTCGGTCGCGCCGAAATGCTCGACGATATTGCCGTGCTCCATCACATAGAAACGGTCCGCGAGCGGCGCGGCGAAGCGGAAATTCTGCTCGACCATCACGACCGTATAGCCGCGCTGCTTGAGCATGAGGATCATGCGCGCCAGCGTCTGCACGATGACCGGCGCCAAACCTTCCGAAATTTCATCGAGCAGCAACAGATTCGCGCCGGTGCGCAGAATGCGCGCGACGGCCAGCATCTGCTGTTCGCCGCCCGACAGACGCGTGCCTTGCGAGCCACGGCGTTCCTTCAGGTTCGGGAACATCGTGTAGATCTCGTCGAGCGACATCGCTTCTTTCGGATTGCCGATCAGCGGCGGCAGCAGCAGATTTTCCTCGCACGACAGGCTCGAAAAGATGCCGCGCTCCTCCGGGCAATAGCCGATGCCGTAATGCGCGATCTTGTGCGTCGCCAGGCCGATCGTTTCGCGCCCGTCGACGCGGATCGATCCCGTGCGACGTCCCGTCAAACCCATGATGGCGCGCAGCGTCGTCGTGCGGCCCGCGCCGTTGCGGCCGAGCAGCGTGACCACTTCGCCGCGATTCACTTTCAGATCGACGCCATGAAGAATGTGCGATTCGCCGTACCACGCCTGCAAACCCGCGATCTCAAGCGCGGGCGCGCCGTTCCCCGCGCCGTTCGCATCGAGCGAGCGGCGTTCTTCCACGGTCGTACTCATGCGTGCGCTCCGGTAAGCGCCGCGTCGGCGCTGCCCATATAGGCTTCCATCACCAGCGGATTCTTCGACACTTCCGCGTAGCTGCCTTCCGCGAGCACCTCGCCGCGCTGAAGCACGGTGATGGTGTCCGAAATGCCCGCGATGACGTTCATGTTGTGCTCGACCATCAGGATCGTGCGGCCCGCCGATACTTTCTTGATCAACGCGGTGACGCGATCGACGTCCTCGTGACCCATGCCTTGCGTGGGTTCGTCGAGCAGCATGAGTTCGGGTTCCATCGCGAGCGTGGTGGCGATTTCAAGCGCGCGCTTGCGTCCGTAGGCAAGTTCGACCGTTTTGGTATCGGCGAAATCGGTAAGGCCGACTTGCGTAAACAGATCCATCGCGCGATCGTTCAGTTGATCGAGCGATTTCTCGCTGCGCCAGAACTGGAACGATGTGCCGAGTTGCCGCTGCAATCCGATCCGCACGTTCTGCAGCACGGTCATATGCGGAAACACCGCCGAAATCTGAAACGACCGGATGACGCCGCGCCGCGCGATATGCGCCGGGCTTTCGCGCGTGATATCGACGCCGTTGAAAACGATCTGACCCGCGGTGGGAACGAGGAACTTGGTGAGCAGATTGAAGCACGTGGTCTTGCCCGCGCCGTTCGGACCGATCAACGCGTGGATCGATCCGCGGCGCACGCGCAGATTCACGTCATTCACGGCCGTGAAGCCTTTGAATTCCTTTGTCAGTCCTCGCGTTTCCAGAATGGTGTCGCCGAGAATCATGTCCCCTTCCATGCAAAAAGAGGCGCTGAGCAACGCGTTCGCTTGGCGCCTTATTTGTTTTCTCCGCGCGCGCCCGACCGAGACAATGTTCTGAACCGCCCGCCGCGTCGCCACGACACTCCGAGAGACCCAACCATGACCCGCATCGCCCGAACCGCTCGCCGACGTGTCGGCCAAGTCAGCAGCACCATCGCCAACGCATCCCGCCACTTCGTTCCGCAGAAGCTGAGCGCGTGGAAACTCGCGTTGTACGTGATCGTGTTCCTGCTGCCGGGCCGCTCGTTCGTCGTGTTGGCGATGAGCTGGTCCGAGAATCGGCATCGGCGGCGCGCGTCCGATGTGGCGAAATCGGCGCAGCCGTCCTCGCATCCATTGCTGCCGACGCCTTGCTCGTGCCCTGGCGGCGGTGCGTCCGGCGCATAAGCGGACACTGACGCGGCGACAGAAGCGTAACGGGCCGTAACCGATTCCCTTCACCGCGTAACACCCGCCTTACGACGAAGCCGTTACGCTAACGTCTGCCTGACACGCGGCGCTTTTCGGCGTCGCGCGTTCTCCCAGTTCCGTTACCATTTCGGTCTGCCGCGTTCGCTCGCATCGAACGGTGCGGCGCCGACAGGACTTCGACTCGCAGATGCCGTATCGCTTCGCCGCTTCCCGTTCGCTTCATGCTCGCGCCGCGTCTTCGTTCGCGTGGCGTCTGAGCGCATTCGCGCTGACCGCGCTCGTCGCGGGTTGCGCGGTCGGGCCGGATTATCAGCGTCCGGCCACGCCGATCCCAGCCACCTATAACGAAGCGCCCGAAGGCTGGAAGGTCGCGCAGCCCGCCGATCAGGCCGATCGCGGCAACTGGTGGTCGATCTACGGCGACGCGCGTCTGAACGATCTCGAAAATCAGCTCAATCAGTCGAATCAGACCATCGCGCAATATGCGGCGGCATATCGGCAGGCGCGCGCGCTGGTCGGCGAAGCGCGCGCGGCGTATTTTCCGACGGTCGGCGCATCGGCGTCGGCGACGCGATCGGGAACCGGCGCGGGCAATCGCTCGACCAGCAGTTCGAGTTTCGGTCAGCAGGGTTCGATCAACAATCAGTACAGCCTGTCGCTCGATGCCAGTTGGGAGCCCGACCTCTGGGGCAACGTGCGTCGTCAGGTGGCCGAACAGAAAGCCGGGCAGCAAAGCGCCGCGGCGGATCTCGCCAACGCGCGTTTGTCCGCGCAGGCCACGCTCGCGCAAACCTACTTCCAGATGCGCGCGCTCGACGCGCAGCAGAAGCTGCTCGACGACACCGTGCAGGCGTATCAGCAGTCGCTCAAGCTCACGCAGAATCAGTACGCGCAGGGCATCGTCGCGCGCTCGGACGTGATTCAGGCGCAGACGCAATTGCAGTCCGCGCAGGCATCGGCGATCGATAACGGCGTGGCGCGCGCGCAGTACGAGCACGCCATCGCGGTGCTGGTCGGGGAAGCAGCGTCGACATTCTCGATCCCGCCCATTCCGCTCGATGCCACGCCGCCCACCGTGCCCGCGCAATTGCCGTCGGCCATTCTGGAGCGACGGCCGGATATCGCGTCGGCGGAGCGCAAGGCGGCGGCAGCAAACGAGCAGATCGGCGTGGAAATCGCCGCCTTCTTCCCGACGCTGACCATCTCGGCGCAAGGCGGTTTCGAAAGCTCGATCTTCTCGCAACTGTTGCGCGCGCCGTCGCGTTTCTGGACGCTCGGGCCGAGTCTCGCCGCGACGATCTTCGACGGCGGTCTGCGCGCCGCGCGCACCGATGCCGCCCGCGCCGCTTACGATCAGAACGTCGCGACCTATCGTCAAACGGTGCTGACGGGGTTTCAGGACTTGGAGGACAACCTCGCGTCGCTGCGGATTCTCGAGAAGGAAATCGTCGTGCAGGAGCATGCGGTCGCGTCGGCGCAGCAGGCGCTGGCGATCATCAACAATCAGTACAAGGCGGGAACGGTCGCGTATATCAGCGTGCTGACCGCGCAGACCACGGCCTTCACGGCGGAGCAGAAGCTCGCGAATATCGCGGGACAGCGGATGGTGTCGTCGGTCGGACTGGTGAAGGCGCTCGGCGGCGGCTGGGATCTCGCGCAGATGGATCAGGAAACCGGCGCGATCGCCGCGCCGGTCGCCGTGTCGAAGGACAACGCGGGCGGTTGAGCGCGCCCACCGTTTATCGCGCGAAGGTCAGTTCGACGGTGTTTTCGTCGGTGTGGCGTCCCAGCAGGTTCAGCAGGCCCGCGAGATTTTCCCGCTGATCGGGCGCGGAGGTCGCGGTGCCCTGAAACGTCGTCGAACCCTGCGCGATCGCGCCGTTGCCGGTGAGCATCAGCGGACCCTTCGCGGTCGACAGATCGATGGTCGCGTTCGCGCCCTGCGCCTGCAACGCCACCCGATACGACCCGAGCGGCCGCACGCGCGACACGCGCGATGCCATGTCGTCGAGCGTGACGATCAACTGGCCGTAGGCATTGCGGCCGAGCACGCGGAAATCGGTCCACGAGAGCTTCACGTCGCCTTCGAAATTCAGCGTATTGAACGGCGCGCCCAGACCGGCGAGCAAGGTCGCGGGCACGCCGATCTGCCCCGCCGACATTGTTGCGCCGCGGGTGGTGGCATCGACGGTGACGGCGTCCGGCATGGCGTCGCTCTGACGCATCGTCATATGCACGCGGCCAGTAAACAGCGGCCAGAACGCGGTCGTCCATTCGATGCGGCCCGGCAGCAGCGTCGCGCCGCCCGCGTCGGTGCTGGCGGCGAGCATCAGCGTGGCCGAGCCGTGCCACAGCGAACCAGCCGGATCGACCAGATTCACGTGCCCGGCGGTCGCGCGCGTAAACTGCGGCGTGATCCACGCGGCGGGCATCATCACGAGCAAGGTGAGAAAGGCGGAGACGAACGCGACGAAAATCGCGGGCAGCGTCATTCTCAGACGGCGCGTCCAGTAACTCATTTGACGGTAGCCGGTTGCACCGATGCAGTCAGATCCACCTGACCGTCCGGCTTGAGCGCGGTGATATGCGCCTCGTTGACCTGCACCTTGAACTGCTTGCGGGCGTCGTCGAGCCACAGCGTCCAGTTCGGGAACGATGCGTTCTTCAACTGGAACTGCACGGCCGCGCCGATCACCTGAATCTGCGCGGGCTGCATGCCGCTATCGGCGAGCGATTTCGACAGCGCGTCGCGCAATGCGCCGCCGGTCGGCGTCACGCTGTCGGCGTTGCCGGCGAGCGTGCGCGCTTCGTTGGCCTGCGCGGTCATCGTCGCGAGTTGCCGCTGCATTGCGGGCAGGCTGGTGCGCAGGCGGTCGCGGCCTTCGTAAGCAGGCGCCCACAACACCAGATAAACCAGCACCAGCGGGAGCGCGAGACCGCCCCACATCAGCATGGTTTTTTCGCACGGCGTGCGCGCTTCCCAGAACTCCGAGAGCGTTTGTGCGATTTGCGCTTTCATTGGCCGCTCCTGATCGTCCATTTGCCGGTGTTGGTATCGATGGCGCCGTTCAGGCCATTCGCCGAGAGACGTTTTTGCAGATCGGGATCCACTTTCGTTTCCGGCTTGAAGGTCACTTCGAGATGGCGATCGCGATAATCCAGCCCGGCGATGCCGTTCACCGGCACCGGCCCGAGCGAGCGCGCGAGTCCATCCGCCAGCGACAGAAAGTCCGATGGCGACAGCTCGCCCGACGCCGTGCGCAGGCGGTCGAGATTGCGCGTCATCTGATCGGGCGCGTCGAGCACGACCGTGGTCTTCGGGAAGGCGTTGAGCAGCAGCTCGGTCATTTGCGCGCTGATGGCATCGCGCTGACGCGAAAGCTGCAGCCACTGCACGTTCACGCCGATGATCGACACGATGATCGACGCCGCCACCAGCGCGATCGGCACGCGCAGACGACGCATCGTCGAGCGATCCAGTCGCCACGGCTGCGCGGCGAATTCGAACTGGCACAGATCGAAGCGGCTCGTGACCGCATGGCGCGCGAGCACCTCGAACGCCAGCGGCTGCGCGCCCGGCACATGTTGCGCGGACGCGAGACGCGGTTCATCGCCGGGCAGATCGACGAGCGTGTACAGCACGGCGGGATGATCGCCCGCGAGCGCGGCCAGCGTCGCCGCGACGGATTCTTCCGGCAGCGCCAGCCCTTCGCCGAGCGCCGCGCGTTCGCCCCGCGCGATGGCCACTTCCATCAGCGCGGGCGGCATATGCTCGGGCGTCGTCATTTCGCCGATCAGCGCCGGCGCGGTCGATACGACATGTCCGAGCAGGCCCGCGATAAACGGCGTCGGCGGTGCGGCCGGCGCGTCCTTGCCCTCTTCTACTTCCGGTACTTCGACGACGGCGGGCACGGGCAGGCAGCGCATCGCCGGCACAGCCTTCACATTGCGATGTCCCGCCGCGCCGAACGCCTCGCGCACGAAGCGGAACCACCCGCGATCGATCACCGCGACCACGCGGCGGCCGTCCGGCAGCGCGACCGGGTCGACTGCGATGTGACACGTCTGCGGATCCTGAATCAGCTGATCTTCGACGACGTTCGGCAGCGCCTGACGCAGACGCGGTCCTTTGAGCGGCGGCACGGCGGCGGGCAGCAGCAGCGTGTCGCGCGCCCCGACGATCAGCACCGTCGCGTTCGCGCGCGGCAGCAGGCCGAGCGCGGCGCGGCCGGAACGCTGCGGCTCGCCGCGCTTGTCGAGCAGCAGGAACGGCAAGTCCGGCAGTTGCCACTCTTCCGAGCGCACCGCCGGATCGCGCGGCGGGAGAAGAACGATCAGTGTGCTCAAGGGCCACTTCCTTTTGTCAGTATGTCAGTGCATCGCCGTCAGTTCGCGTCGCGCGAATAGACGATGCGTGTCGTATGCGTATTCGGATCGCGGTACACGAGCGTGGTGCGCTGCAATTGCGCGCGTTCGTGCTCGACATTGCCATGCACGAAGAAATACTTGGTCGTCACGTCCATTTCGTCGGGATCGACGGACGTGGCCGTCTTGACGCCCGCGCCGTTCAGCGCGAGCTGGACGTTGCCGACGTCGTGGAAAAACACCGTCGCCCGGCGCGCGACGAACGCCTGCGCCTGCGCCAGGTTTATCCCCGGCACCACGGCCGCGATCACTTCGGCGGACGCGGTGTTCATGTTGATGGCGCTGGTCGTCGGCAGAATGGTGACGAAAGGCCTGAGCTTCGCGACGGTTTCGGGCGTGAAACCGTTCACGTCGAGCAGCGAATTGACGCCGATCATCTGCAATGGCGCGACCGGCGCGTTGCTGTCGGCGTCTTTCAGACCAGGATCGTCGGAGAAATTGCCGCCGCCCGCCGCGCCGCCCTGTGCCAGCGCCTGAATGGTCGCCTGCGCGGAATTTTCCGTGCTGGCCGTCGTGCTGCTCTGCTGCGTCTGAAAACGCGTGGCCGATCGCGCGAGACCGGCGCGCATCTGCAAGGCCACGGTTTTCGCCAGCGACCCGTTCAGCCCGAGTTCCGCGAGCAGCCGCTGGAACGCCTGAATCTGCGCGACGTTGATGGTCAGCACGCCGGGCGTCGGCGTCGACACCAGATTGCGCAGGTTGAACTTGGCCTGTGCATCTTCGATCGAGCCGGACAGATAGGTCGACTGATCTTCCTGCGCGCGCACTTCGCCGATCTGCCCGAGAAAATCCGACAGCCGCGTCTTGGCGATCGGCACGTCCCAGACGCCGCCGAGATACGTAACCGTCGGCGACGAATCCGCCTCGGAGCGCAGAATTAGCCGCGTCCAGTCGAGCGCGCTGCGCGAAATCCACTGCGCCTGCGCGAGCAGCCGCTGATTCTCGATGCGTCGCACCTGAACCTGCTGACGCCACAACATGCCCGACACCAGAATCGCCGACATCGCGACCACCAGCAGCGCGCTGATGATCGCCACGCCGCGTTGCTTGCCGGGACGGGATGCGCGCATCGTCACTCTCCGACCAGAAACACGCGCGTGATCGGCGTCGCGAGATTCTTCGCGCCGATCGCCACCTGAATGCCCGACACCGCGCGCGGCAGCGGCGCGTTGCCGAGTTGCGGCACCTTCAGGTTGTTGTCGTTTTCGTTGATCTGCGAGACCACGTCGTTCATCCTCGTCGTCCAGCCTTTCTGCGGGATATAGACGCGCGCCACGAGCGAGCCGACGCCGCCCATCAACTCGATGGCGTTCCAGCCGTCCATATCGCCCGAGCCGAGCGCGCGCCGCACTTCGCCGATATTCGACAGCGGCGGCGACGCGTAGCGCACCACTCGCCCGTCCGACAGCCGATAGCGCACCACTTGCAGACGCGGCGCGACATCCGGCGCGAACAGCCCGCGCACGATCTGCAACTGCCCGTTCGCCACCGACACGGCCGGTTGCCCGGCTTCGTCGTCGGTGACAGCCTGACGCGCGTCGATGCGCATCTGGTCGAACAACTGCGCGACCACGCGTTCGTCTTCCATCGCCGCCGTGATGGTGGCGCGGCCGCGCATCACGGAATCGAGCCCGCGCCACGACAGCACCGCGATCACCGCGAGAATCGCGATGGCGATGAGCATTTCCAGCAGCGTGAAGCCGCGCTGCTTGCGGCCGCCGCGTCGCGACCCGGCGAGCTCAGAGGGAACGGTTCGTTTCATTCCCCACCACCGTGACCATCTGCGCCAGATTGCCTCTGCCGCCCGGCGTCGTCACCAGAATCTCGACGCGCCTGAACAGCGGATTCGGCGTGCGGCTCACGCGCTGCGTGCAGATCAGTTTCAGATTGCCCTGCGAACAGTCGAAGCTCTTCGAGCCGATGTCCGGAAATACGCGCGCGAGCCGTATCTGTGCAAGTTCGTTGTCCGCGCTCCAACCCGCCAGCAGCAGCCGATGCAGATCCTGCTCGCCCGCCGCCATCGCGCCGACCGCGCGCAGCGACGCCGCCAGCGCCACCGCGATGATCGCCAGCGCGACCAGCACTTCGATCATCGTGAAACCTTTCTGCGCATGCCGACGACACATCACCGCACCTCGAAACGGCCGTTGCCGCTGCCGACGATGGTCACGCGGCCGACGGCCGAGACGAGCGTGATTTCCATCGGGGTATCGATGGCTTCGGTGCCGAACACCAGCCGATCCGCCGATTTGTCCGAATCGAGATAGTTGATCGTGACGCCGGTCACGCCGCCTTCCCAGTGGCGCGCGCGCAGGAGATCGTCTTCGCGCAGCGGCCGCCAGCCGTCCTCGGTGCGGACATCGAAACGAAAACCGCCCTGCAACGGCTGCCACGCGATAGGCCGCGCGCGCACCTGCGCCTCGTCGCCCGCCGATTCGAACAGCAGCGCGAGCCGCTGCGCTTCCTCGTTCAGATCGGTGCGCGGATTGCGCGTCAGTTGCAGCGAGGCAAGCGACACGAGCAAGCCCGCGATCACCAGCACGACGAGCATTTCGAGCAGCGTAAAGCCCGCATTGCGCCGCGCCGTCCGATGCCTGCCGTGCCTGTTCACGTCAAACGCCTGTCGGATGCGCGGCTATTGCCACGAGCCGACGTCGGCATCGTTGCCTTCGCCGCCGGCTTTTTGATCCGCGCCGTAGCTGAACACGTCGATTTCGCCGTGCACGCCCGGATTCAGATACTGATACTGGCCGCCCCACGGATCGGCCGGCAGACGCTCGAGATACCCGCCGTCCTTCCAGTTGTTCGGCACCGGCTCGGTGGTCGGCTTCTGTATCAGCGACTGGAGGCCCTGTTCCTGCGTCGGATAACGGCCGTTGTCCAGACGGTAGAGCTTCATCGCCTGCATGATGGTGCCGATGTCCTGCTTCGCCGCGACGCGGCGCGCCTCGTCCGGACGGCTCATGATCTTCGGCACGATCAGCGCGGCGAGAATGCCGAGAATCGCGATCACGACCATGATTTCGATCAGCGTGAAACCGCGCTGAAGGCGGCTTTGCGTGTGTGCTGCCTGTGCTGCCCGCATGCGGCGTTGGGTCAACAGTTGCATGACTACTACCTCTTCAATGGATATTGTTTTTCGGGCCCTCGCCCGATGTTGAACAAACGTGTCCGACGACGCTGGCGCCGATCCGGAACCAGCCATTCTAACGACGCGCTTTCATACGCGTCACGCGCCCTCTCGAATTGGCTTGCCGCGCGTCAACGCACGTAGATCGTCGGTCCCGGCGGCACTTGCGGCAGGAAAATCTCCGACTTCGCGCCGCCCTTGCGCTGGATGACGATCGATTTCGCGCGCACTTCCGACAGCTTCAGCCCTTCCGCGAGCGAACTGTCGAGCGCCACCGCCTTGGCCAGCTCGCCGCCGTAGCTGACGATCGCCGCCGCGCCGTGCTGCAACGCGAGGATGCCGAACAGATGCACGTCCTGATTGGCATTCTGCTGCAACTGGCCGCCGAAGATCGCCGCCGCCTGTTCGGTCGATGGCGTGCGCGTCGCGGCGGCGGCCGGCAGCGGCGCGATCTGACGCGAGGTCAGCGTGACGACCCAATACGTCACCGTCACGCAGAAAAGCGCGAGGGCGGCGAGCGTCACAAGACGGGTTTGCAGGGCGTTCATTACTGCACCAGGTTATTCAGTTCGATGATCGGCAGCATCAACGCGAGCACGATCACCAGCACGATGCCGCCCATCGCGAGAATCAGCAGCGGTTCGAGCAGGCTCGTGAGGAACATCGTGCGGCGTTCGAGTTCGCGCGCTTCGCCTTCGGAGGCGCGGTCGAGCATCGTGGTGACGTCGCCGGTCGCTTCGCCGGAGCGGATCAGGTGCACCAGCACGCGTGGAAACGTCTTGGTGTTGCCGAGCGCGCGCGACAGCGACGAACCTTCGCGCACCCGCACGATGGCATCGTCAACGTTATTGCGCATCGCGGTGTTCGACAGCGTCTCGCCCGCCGCCTGCAACGCGCGCAAGATCGGCACGCCGGCGGCCGTCAGAATCGCGAGCGTGCTGGCGAAACGCACGGTGTTGTAGCCGCGCACCAGCTTGCCGACCAGCGGCGCGGTCAGCAGCCAGCGATCGAACGCCATGCGCGGTCCGGGCCGCGACAGAATGCTCTTGATCATCCAGGCGAACACGATCACGCCGAGCAGCACGGCCCACCAGTAACTGCGGACGAAAGCGGACAACGCCATCATCATCACGGTGAGGACGGGCAGCGCCTGTTTAGTGCTGGCGAAGACATTGACGACCTGCGGCACCACGTAACTCAGCAGGAACGTGACGATGCCGAACGCGATCAGCGTCACGATGCCCGGATAAGTAAACGCGAGAATGATCTTCTGCTTGAGCGCGTTGCGCTGCTCGATATAGTCCGCGAGCCGCGACAGCACGAGACCGAGCTTGCCGGTGTGCTCGCCCGCCGCGACCAGCGCGCGATAAATCTCGGGAAAATCCTTCGGATGCTGCGCGAGCGCGTTGGCGAACGAATGGCCGCCGAGCACTTCGGCGCGGATCGCGGCCATCAGTTCGCGGATGTAATCGCGCTCCGACTGCTCGGTCAGCACCTGCAAAGTCTCGCCGAGCGGCAGACCGGCGATCAAAAGCGACGCGAGCTGACGCGTCAGAATGGCCTGCTCGCGCTGCGACAGACGCCGCCCCAGCGACAACCGTTGCTGACGCTCCCCGCGCGTACGCGATGCCGCCGCCTCGACGATCAGCGGCGTCAGACCTTGCGTGCGCAGTTGGCTGCGCGCGGCGCGGGCGCTGTCGGCATCGAGCACGCCTTTTTGCGTCTTGCCCGCGGTATCGATCGCTTCGAAACGGAAAGCCGGCATACCTTATTCTCCGCCCGTCACACGCAGCACTTCTTCCAGCGACGTCACGCCCGCCGCGAGCCAGCGATCGCCGTCCTCGCGCAAGGTGCGCATGCCCTGCTCGCGGCCCGCCTGGAGGATTTCCGCGTCGGCGGCGTTGCGGTGGATCAGCGGGCGAATGGATTCGTCGATCAGCAGCAATTCGTAGACCCCGCGACGCCCCGTGTAACCCGACTGCCCGCAGCGCTCGCAGCCCACCGGATACCAGTGCTTCGTGCCGTCTTCCTCGACGCGCTCTTCCTTGCAGACCGGACACAGTTGCCTGACGAGCCGCTGCGCCAGCACGCCGAGCAGCGACGACGCCAGCAGATACGGCTCGACGCCCATATCGGTCAGACGCGTGACCGCCGATGCCGCGTCGTTCGTGTGCAGCGTCGCCAGCACCAGGTGACCGGTCAGCGACGCCTGCACCGCGATCTGCGCGGTTTCCAGATCGCGGATTTCGCCGATCATGATGATGTCCGGATCCTGACGCAGAATGGACCGCAGCGCCCGCGCGAACGTCATGCCGATGCGCTCGTTCACCTGCGTCTGGCCGATGCCCGACAAGTCGTATTCGATCGGGTCTTCCACCGTCATGATGTTGGTGGTCGTCGTCTCGAGCCGCGACATCGACGCGTAGAGCGTCGTGGTCTTGCCGGAACCGGTCGGCCCAGTCACCAGCACGATGCCGTGCGGCTTGCCGATCAGCTTGTCGAAATGCGTGAGCGTATCGCGCGCCATCCCGAGCGTTTCGAGATTCAGGCGCTGCGCGTCTTTTTCCAGCAGACGCAGCACCGCGCGTTCGCCGTGCCCGGTCGGCAACGTCGACACGCGCACGTCGACCGGACGCCCGCCCACGCGCAGCGTGATCCGGCCATCCTGCGGCAGACGTTTTTCGGCGATATCGAGCTGCGCCATGATCTTGATACGCGAGATCAGCGCGCCGTGCAGCGCCTTCTTCGGGCGCACGACATCGCGCAGCGTGCCGTCGATGCGAAAGCGCACGACCGACGCGTTTTCGAACGGCTCAATATGAATATCCGACGCCTGTTCGCGCGCCGCCTGCGTCAGCAGCGCGTTGATCATGCGGATGATCGGCGCATCGTCTTCCGATTCCAGCAAGTCCTCGACTTCCGGAATGTCCTGCATCAGACGCGAAAGATCGACCTCGCCTTCCACTTCGCCGACCACCTGCGCCGCACTGCCGTCGTTGCGGGCGTACGCGAAATTGATGGCGGAGGCGAGTTCGTCGGCCGGCTTGCGCACGATCGACAACGCGCCGAAATTGCGCGCGACCTCGGCGAGCGCCGCATCCGACGTGCGCTCGCTGATCCACACCTCGATGCTGTCCGCATGCTGATGCGCGAGCAGAATCTGTCCGGTGCGCGCGAAGCCGTACGACACCAGCCGCGCCGCGAGCGGTGAAGCCGTGGCGCTCGCGTGGTCGGCGACGCCGTTGACCGTGTTCACGGTTGTGCTCCTGTAGTCCCGTTATTGGTCGGCGCGGGGCTGGGCTGCACGTTCGGCTGGTTGTTCGGAATCGCGTAGCTGTTCGCGCCGTTACCGTTATTGTTGTACAGTTCCGGCGTCGGCGCTTGCTGGGGCGTCTGGACCGGCTGCGGCGCCGGACCGGCCTGCGGATTTTGCGGCAGCGTGCTGCTCGACTGGCCGCGCGTCGTGTTGTTCCAGTCGAACAGATTCTGCGCCGGCGGACCGCCGCCTTCGCTCGAGCCGAGCGGCTTGGGCGGCATCATCGGAACATCCTTGTCGCGGATCAGGCGGTTGTCCGTGGACGAACCGTACTGCTGCTGACGCAGATAGTCATAGCGCGTATTGGCGATCTGCGAGGCCGTCGCCTGATCGCGCACGATCACCGGGCGCAGGAAGACCATCAGATTGGTCTTGGTGCGCTGCTTGTTTTCGCTGCGAAACAGGTTGCCGATCCACGGAATGTCGCCGAGCAGCGGAATCTTGCTGTTGCCGTTGTTGTACTGATCCTGCATCAGGCCGCCGAGCACGACGATCTCGCCGTCGTCGGCGAGCACGGTCGACTGGATCGAACGCGTGTTGATGGTCACGCCGCCGGGATTGTTGGTGGTCGTGTTGTCGACCGTCGAATCCTCCTGATACAGCTGCAGCTTCAGCACGCCGCTTTCGGTGATCTGCGGTTTCACATGCAGCGTCACGCCGACGTCGCGGCGATCGAAGGTATTGAACGCGGTGACGGACGTTGCCGTGTTGGCGGTCGGCGTCGCGTAGGAACCCGTCACGACCGGCACGTTCTGGCCGACGACGATCTTCGCCTCCTCGTTGTCGAGCGTGATCAGGTTCGGCGTGGACAGAATGTTCGCATCCGACGACGACGACAGCGCCTGCAACAGACCGCCCAGCCCGAAGAAGTTGCCGAACTTGTGCAGCAGGCCGAGGCTCAGGCCGTTCGGCAGGATCGGCGACGACAGGCCCGTGGTGCCGGTCGAGGAAATCATGTTGCCGGTCAGCGTCAGATCGACGATGTTGCTATTGCCCGAACCGAAGCTGGTGCTGCCATACAGCGCGTTGTTGCCGCCGTTCGACAACAGCGCGCCCTGCCACTGAATACCGAGATTGGCCGCCGTGGTCGCCGACAGTTCGACGATCAGCGCTTCGATATAAACCTGCGCGCGGCGCGCGTCGAGCTGGTCGATCACGGTGCGCAGATTGCGATAGACCGGATCCGGCGCGGTGATGATCAGCGAGTTCGTCGCCGAATCCGCCTGGATCATGCCGCCGCCCTGATCGCTGCTGTTGTTGTCGTTGTTATTGTTGTTCGAGAAGCTCTGGTCGCGCGTGCCACCGCCGCCGCTCATCGGATTGCTGCTACTGCTGCTGCTCGAATTGCTGCCGAAGCCGCTGGGCAGCGGCGGCGTGCCGGACGTGCCGGTGCCCATCGACGAATTGCCGAGGCCGCCGCCGCTGTTGCCGAAGGAATTCTGCGAGTTCGAACCCGAATTGCTCGACATGTTGTCGTTGCCGCCGCCCTTGCCCAGCATGCCGCGCAGCGTTTTTGCCAGACGCGTGGCGTCGGCGTTGCGCAGCGCCACCACGTGCATGTTGCCGGGCTGCGAGGTCGGCGCGTCGAGCTTCATCGCCAGTTGCTTGGCGGCAGCGAGGCGCGCGCTGCTGGAGGCGCGGAACATCAGCGAATTGGTGCGCGCGTCGGGCGTGACGGTCACTTTGAGCGTCGCGTCCGTGCTGCCGATCGTGCCGGGATCGAGCAGCTTGTTCATCTGCTCGGTGACATCGATGGCGTTCGCGTTTTTCAGCTGGAGGATATCGACTTCGCGGCCCGCCGCCGTATCCACGCCCGCGATGATGCCGGCAATTCGCCGCACGTTGTCGGCATAATCGGTGACGACCAGCGTATTGTTCGCCGGATACGCGGCAATGGTGTTGTTCGGGGAAATCAGCGGCCGCAGCACCGGCAGCAGGTTGTTCGCCGATTCGTTCTTCAGCGTGAAAACCTGCGTGATGATCTGATCGCCACGCGCGGCCGGCGCATTGCCGACATAAGTCGGCACGCCCTGCAGCTTGGCGTCGGCTTCGGGAACCACCTTCAGAACGCCGTGATCCTGCACCAGCGAGAAGCCCTGCATGCGCAAGGACGACTGCAGCGTCTTCAGCGCCTGATCCTCCGGCACCGGATTTTCCGAGACGAGGTTCAACTGCCCCTTCACCCGGGGATCGACGATGATGGTCTTGCCGGTAGCGGCGCCGATGGCCTTGGCGACCTGATCGATGTCCGCATTGACGAAATTCAACGTCACTTGCGCGTGCGCGACTTGCGCGACGATAAGTCCCGCCGCCAGCAGTGCCGTCGCGATGCGACGCAGTGCCATAGGTTGTCTTCTCATGGATATCTTGTCTGAGCCGGCCTTTTGCCGGGCCGGCTAAAGGCAGTCACACCCGACTTCGCCGAGCGCCCCGCCAGTCAACGGTTTGCGCGTGTTCCGCTCACCGCGATCATTCAAAAAGTGATGACGATAGCAGCTTTATGTAACAAAATTGTTCCAATTCGTCGTACAACTCACTGCACTGCAAAAAAATTTTGCCTTGCGCCTCTCAAGCTTTCAAAACCCTTTGCCGTAAGACCGGAGACGGATATTTATCAGCCTGGTCCTACAAAACGGGCCGCATTGTAACCCGAGCGGAAGTCTTAATATTCATACGTTTAGGCCGGAACTGTTGCAATCCTGGCAAACGTTACACGAATAGAATTTGTTGTGGGGCCCGAAACCGTGTGTCTGCTGGCCAACTTATGGCGAAAAACTTCAGCGGGTATGATACGGGCGGTTCCGCATTCCGGGTGGCGACATAAAGGGTGGGTTTTCCCGATGCCGCGCCGGCCGCGGCGTGTGTTTGTTGGCGATGGCGCGAGGCGCCACAAAGGCTACATGACGTTCTGCGTGGGCGGATGGAGTAGAAAGAATATGAAACGAATACTGCGATTACTTGCGATAGGCTGCGGCGCCATGTTGGCGGCCGCCTCCGCACACGCCGACTGTTTCGACGAAGCGGCGAAGTATCAGAAGGTCAATCCTCTCATCCTGCGTGCCATCGCCTGGCAGGAATCGCATAACAAGCCAGACGCCATTAACAAGAACGCCAATGGCTCCACCGATTACGGGCTGATGCAAATCAATTCGATCCATCTGAATACGCTGGCCCAATACGGCATCGACAGCGGCACGCTAATGCAGCCGTGCAAGAGCGTCTACGTGGCCGCGTGGCATCTGCGCCAGAAGATGAACAAGTATGGCAATTCGTGGCAGGCCGTCGGTGCTTACCATTCCGAAACACCTGCGCTGCGCGACAAGTATTCGGCACAAATCGTCGAAATCCTGCGCCGTTGGAAAATGGTCGAAGCCAAGCGCTGATCGTCCGGGCGCATCGAGCGCCCGTCGAGCCCGACCGATCGCGAGCCGTCACGCGCGGCTCGTTTGATGCAAAATCCCCTTTCCGATAGCCAGCGCGCCCCCGTTTTCGGGTGGCGCGCTGCGCGTCTTTCCGTTCATCGGCGCTCGACGCCTTCCACACTTCATTGCAATGAACCAGACGCCCCTGCCAGTCACCGTGATTTCGGGATTCACCGGCGCGGCCAAGTCCGCATTGCTCGACCGCCTGCTCGCCAACGACGACGGAAAACGCATCGGCGTGATCGGCTTCGGCTCGCCGGAAGTGCCCGACGAAGCGCGCGATCTGCCCAACGGATGCCGTCGCGTGACGCTGCCCGATCATTCGATCGAAGCCATCGAGCAGGCGATCGTCGCGCTGGCCGACGAGCGGCGTTTCGACGCCATTGCCATCGAAGCGCCCGCGATGCTCGATCCGATGGCCATCGCCGAGCAACTCGCCTTCGGTGATGACGACGACGCCACCCTCGCCGGCCGCGCGCGGCTGGACACCTTCGTCACGGTGATCGACGCGCCGCATTTTCTGCGCGACTACGCATCGACCGAAACGCTCGAAGGCGGCGGCGACGGCAAGACGATCGTCGAGGCGCTGGTCGAGCAGATCGAGTTTTGCGATGTCGTGATCATCGACGAATCCGACGATACGCAGAAAATCTCGCGGATGATCCGCGCGATGAATCCGCGCGCGCATCAACTCGTCGCCGCAAACGGCGATGTGCCGCTCGACGACGTGCTCGACACCGGCCGCTTCGACTTCGATACGACCGCGAGCGCGCCCGGCTGGCTCGCGATTCTCAACGACGAAACGCCCGCGCCGGAAGACGACGCGGCATCGGAGATCGGGCATCTCGTGTATCGCGCGCGGCGGCCGTTTCATCCCGAGCGCTTGTGGAATCTGCTGCATCAGGAATGGCCGGGCGTGCTGCGCGCGAAGGGATTTTTCTGGCTGGCGACGCGCGGCGAAGTGGGCGGTTCGCTGTCGCAGGCGGGCGGCACATTGCGCCACGGACCGGCGGGCGTGTGGTGGGCGGCGCAGGATCGCAGCGAATGGCCGACCGACGACCCCGAGCTCGAAGCGGAAATCGTCGCGGAATGGTTCGGCGATGCGGACGACAACAGCGTCGGCGATCGTCGTCAGAAACTGGTGCTGATCGGCGAAAACCTCGACGCCGACGCGTGGCAATCGCGCTTCGATGCGTGTCTTCTTGACCGATGAAGAATGGCTACGCGGCGCGGGCGCATGGCAAGGCTACGTCGATCCGTTCCCCGCATGGGACATCGAAGAACACGATCACGACGACGGATCACGAGCACGGTCCCGACTGCGGCTGCGACGATCACGACCATTGACGCCCGCGCAAAAAAAAACGCGAAAAAAACCCGCCATTGGTGGGTCACGTACAAGGTCCGGTTCCGCGCATGCGGAGGACCCAATCGATTGGCGCCGCGCGACCTGAGCCGTGGCGCGCAATCGGCAGGATGCTCAGCGCTTGTTGACTGCGTCCTTGAATGCTTTGCCAGCCATGAACTTGACCGTCTTTGCGGCCGGAATCTTGATGGATTCGCCGGTCTTCGGGTTGCGGCCCGTACGTGCTGCGCGCTTGCCCGAACCGAAGCTGCCGAAGCCGATCAACTGAACCGAGTCACCCTTCGACACAGACTTCTTGATCACTTCGAGCAACGTGTCCAGCGTTTCGCCAATTTGAGCCTTGCTTGCGCCGGTCTGAACGGCAACGGCGTCGATCAATTCCTGTTTGTTCATTAAGGTTCCTTTATCAGTTTAGGTTGACACGAACAGCGCGAACGCGCCAATTATACGTGCGCGAGGCCTGCCGTCCAGCGGGAACGCCCGGCTGACGGGCTTTCCGGGCGATTCGGCGAACTTTCGGGCTGCTTCGCCGGCAGGGCCGGGCATGACTGCATTCGCGCCGCTTCTGCACATGGCGCTTGGTATGATAGCGCAGCGCAAACCCTATCAGGATAAGGGTTTCAAAGATTTACCCTTATATTTTTGGGGCCTTCGCGCGGTTTTTTCGGCGTCGAAGTTGCGGGTCCGGCGCATGCTTTCCGCGCCGATCGCCGGATGCGGCCGGCCGTTGGCTTTTGCCAACGCTCGTCCGGCGCACCTTCCTTCGCCCCCGAAGCCTTGCCCGGATTGGGTTTGACGGCGCGATTCCCTCGTTTCGGCGAGTCGCGGCGCGAGGAGTTCCCCCGAGTTTCGGCCCGCTCTCGTCTTAATTCATCGACGCATGTCCGAATCGACGCTTCCCACGCCCTCGCCCGATCTTCTCGCCCTGCACGGCCTTCTCGCGCGCTGGCGGCACGCGCGCACCTTCACCTTCGTCGATACGCGATTCGACGGCGCGCGCTTTCTCGATATGTGGCACGCCTGGCGTTCGGACGATGCGCGATACGATCGTCTGCATGTGATCGCCGTCGGCACGCTGCGCGATCTCGACGCCCCGCCCGCCGATGCCGACCTCGCGCGCGTCTGGCCGATGCGCGTGCCGGGCGTGCATCGTCTCGAATTCGATGCAGGACGCGTGACGCTGACGCTCGCTATCGGTGACCGCGATGACACCGGCAACATGCTGTCCAAACTGTGGGCACGCGCCGATGCCTTTCATCTCGATGCATCCACGCTTACCGATGCCCGGCGTCTCGCCAAGTCGCTTGCGCGCATCGCGGGCGATGGCACAACGGTATCCGCCACCGCCGACGCAAACTTGCGCGATGCACTACGCGCGTCGGGCTTCGAATGCGACGAGGCATCGGACGCATCGAACGCGACGCTAAGCGCGCGATTCGCGCCGCGCTGGCGGGTGCGTCGACACGAACCGCCGCTCGCCATCGATGCCGCGAATCGCGGCGACACGCGCAAGGCGATCGTCGTCGGCGCTGGACTCGCGGGCTGCGCGATGACCTCGCGGCTCGCGTCGCGCGGATGGCGCGTCACGCTGATCGATCGTCACGCGCAACCCGCGCGCGATGCATCGGGCAATCCGGCCGGCGTGTTCCATCCGATCGTCTGACGCGACGACAGCGTGGCCGCGCGGCTCACGCGCGCGGGCTTTCTGTCGGCATTGCGCGCGTGGAAAACGCTTGAGGACGCGGGCCACGAACTGCATCGCAGTCGCGCAGGGCGCATCGCGGGCGCGCACGTCACGCGCGGCGGCTGGTTCTTCCCGCACGGCGGCGCGATCTCGCCAGCCGCGATCTGCGCCGCGCAACTCGCCCATGCCGCAGATTCGCTGACGATGCGCATGAACACCGAAGCCGCGCGCATCGAATACGACAGCCGGCATTGGCATGTGTTCGATGCCGACGGCAACGCAATCGCGCACGCGCCGGTGCTCGTGCTCGCCAGCGCGCACGACGCGACTCGACTGGCGAATCAGCACGGCGATCCAACGCGCGGCGTGCGCGGCCAACTCACCATGCTCGCGCCGATTGCGGCCGATTGCCTGCGCGTGCCCGTCATCGGCGATGGCTACGCGGTGCCGCTCGGCGAACGCGGCACGCTGATCGGCGCGACCTACGACATCGACAGCACCGATCGCGAGATCCGCGACGCCGGGCATGCGGAGAACATCGAGCGCGTCGCGCGGATGCTGCCCGATATCGCGCTCGCGCAAACTTCGGTGCGCGCCGGGCGCGTCGCGTTCCGCTGCGTGACCAGCGATCGCATGCCGATGATCGGCCAGTTCGCCGACGAAGCCGCCGCGCGCCGCGATGCGCAACGGCTGTCGGGCGCGTGGCCGCTCGATCTGCCGCGCCTGCCGGGTCTGTACGGTGCGTTTGCCTTCGGGTCGCGCGGTCTCGTCTGGTCGATGCTGGCGGGAACTGATCGCATCGCAGATCGAAGGCGAGCCGTGGCCGATCGAGCGCGAGCTGGCCGAAGCGGTCGATCCGTCGCGCTTCTTCTTACGCGCGCTGCGTCACGGGGAAATCGGACCGGCGTAGTTATCCTCGTGAGGCTGTGGATAACGCTTTGGTTTACCGGAGAAACTCGTGTGTACTCGTTGTGCACGTAAACGGGACAACTGGCGCACGCATCGCCAGGGCCTAAAAGTTGTTCCGGGTTAACCGCGCGGCACGAACATGTTTACGGTGCAGTTCTGCTTTCCGCAGGCGGTTGAATCGAAAGATAAAACAAGGGTTATCCACAGAAAAGGCGCCCCTTTGTTAACTCTACTACTTATATACAGTAAACTTGTGAACCCCTAAAGACCGGGCCTTCGGCCGAAAAAACAAAACCCGCCAAACCAAAAACCGCCACGGCGCAAACCCCGCGCCGGTCAGCTTTGCCGTTTCGCGCAGACACGCTCAGTCGCTTTTACTTCAACGAAATCAACAGGCTGGACTTGACCTGTAACCGCCATCGACATATGGCACAATCGCCGTTCTTCCAACGTCGCGCCGCTCAGCGGCCAGGCGCATCAATGGAACGATGATTGCGGAAACACAATCTGATCACCAACGCCGCTTTCATCGTTTGCTGCGTCCGGCTTCGGCGTCCGAGCATGCGTCGCGTGTAGCGTTTGAACCCGAGAGAGACGGTTCGGGCCTGCGCGTCGCGAATCCGCCGGCCTGACGCGTCGTCTAATCCGTGCACGGTCTGTTCCGTGACGCCGTGTTCGTTCGTATTTCGTTTCGCCTGAATGAACCAGCGCTCGTCATGCCGACGAACCGTACCGATGCGTCTCAGCGCGGTTCGCGTGGCGCGGCCGTGGCCAGAGTTGCGGCGGATCGTGCCTGTCCGTTGCAGCACCGAAGGAGAAGCCAACAAGATGAATTCGGCATTTTCATTTCTGCCCGTGTGGCCGCTCGAACCCGACGCCATTCTCTGGGCCGGTCTCGCGCTGGTCACGGCTGGACTCGCCGGAGAGTTGCTGTGGCGCGCGTGGCGGCTGCCGCGCATCACCGGTTACGCGATCATCGGCCTGATCGCCGGCAATACCGGTCTCGGCGTGATCGATGCCAGCACGGCGGGCGGCCTGTCGCGTCCCTTGCTCGATGTCGCGCTCGGCCTGCTGCTGTTCGAACTCGGCGGCCGTCTCGACTTGCGATGGATCCGCCGCAATCCGTATCTGATCCTGTCGAGCATCGCCGAATCGACCTTGACGTTCGTCCTGGTGCTGATCGCGCTGATGCTGCTCAAGGTCCCGACGATGCAGTCGGTCGTGATCGCGGCCATCGCAATGGCGACATCGCCCGCAATGGTCATTCAACTGAAAACGGAATTGCGCGCGGAAGGTCAGGTCACGCAGCGTCTGTTGACCCTGACGGCGCTGAACAGCGTGTACGCCGTGGTGGTCGAAAAGCTCGCGGCGGGCGTGCTGCATCAGGAAATTTACGGGAATGCGTTTGCGACGATCCTTCAGCCGCTGTATCTGCTGATCGGTTCGCTGGTGCTCGCGTTCCTGCTCGCGCGCGCCTGCAATCTGCTGGTTCGCCGCCTGCCGACCAACGACGAGCATTCCTTCGTCGCGCTGTTCGGGCTGGTGCTGCTGGCCATCGCGGTCGCGCATATCTTCAAGCTCTCGACGATCCTCGCGCTGCTGGCGGCGGGCATCATCGTCAAGAATGCGGATGAGCGGCCGCAACTGTGGCCATCGCATTTCGGCTCGGCGGGATGGCTGCTGACCGTCATTCTGTTCGCGCTCACGCTGACGTCGTTCCAGTGGCGCGATATCGTCATCGGCGGATTGGCGGCACTCGGGCTGATCGTCGCGCGCTTCGTCGGCAAACTGCTCGGCGTGCTGATTTTCGCCAAGCCGAGCGGCCTGGACTGGAAGCAGGGCGTGGCGCTCGGCGTCGCGCTCACGCCGATGTCCGCGCTCGCGTATCTGCTGGTCGACGACATGTACGTGCTCTATCCCGACTACGATCCGACGCTGCGCGCGATCATCCTCTGTTCGATGGTCGTCCTGCAGATCGTGTCGCCGTTCGTGGTGTACCGTAGCCTGTCCGCGGTAGGCGAGCGGCGCGAATAAGCTTTCAGCGCTGCCCGAAGTTTTGATCTTTCTAGAGGCGTCATGGCACTCGAACCTTTCATCAACTCCGAACCGTTCACGTTCGGCGTCGAACTGGAGATCCAGGTCGTCAATACGCACGACTACGATCTGACGCGCGCCGCGTCCGATCTGATGCGTCTCATCAAGAACGAAGAGATTCCGGGCAACATCACGCCGGAAATCACCGAGAGCATGATCGAGCTGTCGACCGGCATCTGCACGACGCACGAGCAGGCCGTCACCGATCTGCGCAAGATTCGCGACGTGCTGGTGGCGGCCGCCGATCAACTCAATGTCGGACTCGCGGGCGGCGGCACGCATGCTTTCCAGCAGTGGAGCGAGCGGCAGATCTACGACGCGCCGCGCTTTCAGTACATCTCGGAGCTGTACGGCTATCTGGCCAAGCAGTTCACGGTGTTCGGGCAGCATGTGCATATCGGCTGTCCGGATCCGAACAGCGCGCTGTTCCTGCTGCATTCGATGTCACGTTATATTCCGCACTTCATAGCGCTGTCGGCGTCGTCGCCGTACATCCAGGGCGTCGATACGGGATTTCATTCGGCACGGCTGAACTCGGTATTCGCGTTTCCGTTGTCAGGACGCGCGCCGTTCGTGCTGACGTGGGACGGTTTCGAGGAGTACTTCTCGAAGATGGTCAACACGGGCGTCGTCAACAGCATGAAGGACTTCTACTGGGATATCCGGCCGAAGCCCGGCTTTGGCACCATCGAAGTCCGCGTGATGGACACGCCGCTGTCGGTCGATCGCGCGGCGGCGATCGCGTGCTACATCCAAACGCTGTCGCGCTATCTGCTGCTCGACAAGCCGCTGACGCCGCGCGAGGACGACTACCTCGTGTACACCTTCAATCGCTTCGAGGCGTGCCGCTTCGGGCTGGAAGGCACCTGCATCGATCCGCAGACGGGCGAACGCCGGACCATCGCCGAAGACATCCTCGCGACGCTCGACGTGCTCGCGCCGCACGCCGAAGTGCTCGGCTCGCAGGCGGCGCTCGCGCAAGTCGGCGATATCGCTCGTGGCGGCGTCAACGATGCGAGCTGGCTGCGGCAGGTTTTCGCCAAGGAAAAATCGCTGCATGAAGCCGTTCGGCAGCAATGTCTGGAATGGCGTCGATAACGCGCGGGTCGCGGACATTCAATTGAAGCAAGCAACGCGAAACAAGCAACAGGCCGATTCGAGGAAATGAGAATCGGCCTATTTTGTTGGTGGCGGTGAATCGCTGCTTGCGACGCGATGGCGTAATAAACCGCTCTCGCCAACGTTTGAAGCGAAGCGATATGGTTTACCGGCCCGATCGCTTAACCCTGCGTAATAGTCGGTAACACGCGCGGCATGCGCTTTGCTGTGCAGAACGTCAAAAAGCAGCGCAGAGTCAACGTTTTAACGACACCTTTGGCGGGTCGGCGAAAGCCTGTCCAGACAGGCGAAGCAACGCAAAACCGCCTTGCCATCCCCGCGTTTCAGGCTTATTAGAGTATGTGCTCACACTTAATGACAAAGTTTCTCGGGTTATCCACAGTTCCGCGTAGATAATTAAGGTATACGTTTGTTTATAGTCGCTTAGAATGGCGACATCGGGTTATAGTCGGCAAAAGATCAGCGCCACGGGTAAGTCATAAGAAGGCGTATAACGAAGAGGTGTGATGTCCCCATTCAGGCGCACTGAATTGTCAGGTACGCCTGAATTTTGAGACGGCGGGGACCACGGTCGAGGGCAGTCTACGGAGGTGCGGCAACGTGTCTCAGTGGCGGTTTGTCGAGTGGGGCGTTAGCGGTAGGTTGCGCGAAACGCGCCGTCTAACCATAAGTGGAACAACAAGCGAAATATCATGAGTGAAGGCGTTTACGGAGAGCAGCCGACTGGGCGGGTGACCCACGGTCTGCTAAGACTGAGCACGGCGATGCGCAGTCAGGCGTGGGAATGGGCGGAAGGTGCGGGGCTTACGCCGACCCAGGGTGAAATCCTGGTGCTGCTGATGCAGCGCAAGGGCCCGATGCGTCTCGGCGAGATCGCGCGCGAAACCGCGCTGACCGCCGCGACCACGAGCGATGCCGTGAGCACGCTCGAAGGCAAGGGTCTCGTCGAAAAGCGTCGCGCGCTCGACGATGGCCGCGCACTCGCGGTTCGTCTGACGGCACGCGGCCGCACGGCGGCGAAGAAAGCGCTGCAATGGCCGGACTTCCTGGCCAAGGTGGTCGGCACGCTGAAGGACGACGAGCAGACGGCGTTCTATCGCACGCTGCTCAAGACCATCCATCAGCTCGAATCGCAGCAGCAGATTCCGGCGCATCGCATGTGTCTGTCGTGCGTGCATTTCCAGCCGAGCAAGAATCCGAAGAAGACTCCGCATCACTGCTCGTTGCTGCAGATCAAGATGGCGGATACGGATCTGCGTCTGGACTGTTCGGTATACGAAGAAGCCGACGTCGCCACGCAGAAGAAGAGCTGGAAAATCTTCGCGCAGATCGCCTGAGCTTCGGAACATTCCGAGGCGGATCACCACCGGCAAGAAGGGCGGTGATGGACGCTGTGAGGCCGCGGCGAGTCGGTTAGACTGTGCCCGTCGCGCCTCGCCGCGAGGATCGGCTCGTCTTCGAGCCGCCTACCGAGCCACGCGCCATCCGAGCCACGGAAACAGCCGATGAAACAAGAAGTCCTGGCGATTCGCCACGTCCATTTCGAAGATCTGGGTTGCCTCGAACTCGTGCTCGGCGAGCGGGGGAATCTGGTTCGCTATCTCGATGTCGGGCGCGGGCGCATCGATGCGCCCAATCCGCTCGATCCATCCTTGCTCGTCGTGTTGGGCGGGCCGATCGGCGCGTATGACGACGCCAACTATCCGCATCTCGCTCCGCTTTTGTCCATGCTGGAAAAGCGCATGGCGGCGGGCTTGCCGACCATCGGCATCTGCCTGGGCTCGCAGCTGATCGCGCGGGCGCTGGGTGCGCGCGTGTATCCGTCGGGCAAGCTGGAACTCGGCTGGAAACCGCTCGAGTTGACCGAGGCGGGACGCACATCGGCGTTGCGGCATCTCGAAGCCGACGGCGCGCCGATTCCCGTATTCCACTGGCACGGCGATACCTTCGATCTTCCCGATGGCGCGACGCTGCTCGCATCGACCGATGACTGCGCGCATCAGGCGTTCGCGTGGGGCGAGCATGTGCTGGCGCTGCAATGCCATTCCGAAGTGCTGACGGATCGCTTCGAGAACTGGCTCGTCACGTATCCCGGCGAAATCGCGCATGGCGGCACGACGGCCGCCGCGTTGCGCGAGGACACCGCGCGTCACGGCCCGGCGCTCGAGCGCGCGGCCCGCGCGATGTTTGACGAATGGCTCGATCGCTTCGGCATCTCGCAGCAGCCCTGAGCCTGTTCACGACTTGGCTTTCCGGATGTTCCTGGCGCTCTGCGCGAAGGAATTCGGAATGCTATGCTCGACCGCTTACCCCAACCGTTGATCAACCGCTGATCCAACCGCGACGAGCCCCGCCATAAGCGCGCTGTTTACTCCCACGACGTTACGCAGCTTGCAGACCCCCAATCGCATTTTCATATCACCGATGTGCCAGTACTCCGCCGAACGCGGCGAAGCGACCGACTGGCACATGATCCATCTGGGCAGCCTCGCGCTGTCCGGCGCGGGCATGCTGTTTATCGAGGCGACGGCGGTTGAACCGGACGGACGCATCACGCCCGCCGATCTCGGCTTGTGGGACGACGTCACGGAAAACGCCTTGCGTCCGGTGATGGCGGCGATCCGCAAGTATTCGAAGATTCCGGTGACGATGCAGCTCGCGCACGCGGGACGCAAGGCATCGAGCCATGCGCCGTGGGACGGTGGCCAACTGATATCCGTCGCCGATGGCGGCTGGATGACGCACGCGCCATCGGCCGTTCCGCATAAGCCGGAAGAAACGCCGCCGCTCGCGCTCGATACAACCAGTCTTCTGCGCGTGAAGGAAGCGTTCGCGGCATCGGCGCGGCGCGCGGCGCGGCTCGGCATCGACGGGCTTGAGCTGCATTGCGCGCATGGTTATCTGCTGCATCAGTTTCTGTCGCCGCTGTCGAATCAGCGCACCGACGAATACGGCGGCTCGCGCGAGAACCGCATGCGCTACCCGCTCGAAATCTTCGATGCCGTGCGCGCCGCGTTCCCCGACGACAAGCCGGTCGGCGTGCGCGTATCCGCGACCGATTGGGTCGAAGGCGGCTGGGATATCGAGGACACCATCGCGTTTGCGGGCGAACTGAAGAAGCGCGGCGTCGACTGGGTCGATGTATCGTCGGGCGGCGTGTCGCCGTTGCAGAAGATTTCGCTCGAGCCGGGCTATCAGGTGCCGTTCGCGAAGGCCGTGAAGGAAGCGACCGGCGTGACGACCGTCGCCGTCGGGCTGATCACCGAGCCGAAGCACGCGGAAGAGATTATCGAGAGCGGGCAGGCAGATTACGTCGCCATCGCGCGGGGCGTGCTGTACGACGCGCGCTGGCCGTGGCACGCGGCGGCCGAACTCGGCGCGAGCGTGCAGGCGCCGCCGCAATACTGGCGATCGCAGCCGCGCGAGCAGAAGCATCTGTTCGGCGATATCACCATCGGCCAACGCTGATCGACACAACTTGTCACGATCGCCGTGTCGCGTTCACATGTGAAGTGTTGAGCATTGACGCGGCGGGAGTGTACGATAACGACGATAAGCGATACTGAGTTGAACGGACGCGAACCCATTCGCGACGACACTCGCGACCAACCACGCGAACGCGGCGCCTTCGTGGCCACCGCGTTTTTTTCATTCGCGCGTCCGGATCGCGGTCAGCTCAGGCGTCGTTCACACCCCACACCGATTCGTTATTCAAGGATTCGTTCGATGAGTTCACGCAGGGTCACCGTTCGCCGTTCCGGCGTGCATGGCAAGGGCGTTTTTGCCGTAGCGCCCATCGAAAAGGGCGACAAGGTGATGGAGTACAAGGGCGAGCGCATTTCGTGGAAGGAAGCGCTGCGCCGCCATCCGCACAACCCGAAGGAACCGAATCACACGTTCTATTTCGCGCTCGACGACGGCCGCGTGATCGACGGCAAGATCGACGGCAACAGCGCGAAGTACATCAACCATTCGTGCGCGCCGAACTGCGAAGCGGAAGAAGTGGAAGGGCGCGTGCTCATCCATGCGCGGCGCGATATCGAGCCGGGCGAGGAGTTGAACTACGACTACGGGCTCGTGATCGACGGACGCATCACCAAGAAGTTGAAGAAGGAATACGAGTGCCGTTGCGGCGCGAAGAAGTGTCGCGGCACCATGCTCGCGACCAAAGAGAAGAAGAAGTAAGTGCTTGAAACGCGCGCCGCGCCCGTGAGCGCGGCGTGCGTTACTCCTGAGCGGGCTGCGTGTCCTGCTTGAGCGGAATCCGCACGATAAAGCGCGCGCCGCTTTCCGGCGTGTCTTCGTAATGTACCGTGCCACCGTGCAGCGTGATGATGTCGTGCACGATGGCGAGACCCAGACCCGCGCCGCCTTCCACGCTTTGTCCGTCGCCACGGAAGAAGCGCTTGAACAGATCCGGCTGCTGATCTTCCGGCACGCCCGGACCGTTATCTTCCACGATCACTTCGCCGAAACGCCGGCCCGCGTCGTCGCGCCATTCGTCGACCGTCAACGTGATGCGCGCGCCTTCCTCGCGCGACGGCGGCACGTACTTCAGCGCGTTGTCGATCAGGTTCGCCAGCACTTCGCGCGTCAGCACGATATTGCCGCGCACGGTCATCGGATGTTCGTTGTCGGGATCGTCCAGACGCTGGAAGCCGAGATCGACGTTGGCGGCCAGCGCGCGCGGCACCCATTCCGCGCCGGTTTCGAAGGCGAGGGCGGCGAGATCGAAGTCGGCGAAACGCGCGGCCTGTTCGCCCGGTTCGGCGCGCGCCAGCGACAGCAACTGGTTCGACAGCCGCACCGCGCGATCCGCCGATGCGCGCAGTTCCATCACCGCTTCGACGGCCTTGGCGGGATCGCGCGAACTGAGCGCCTGCTCCGCGTGCAGCTTCACGGCGGTCAGCGGCGTGCGCAACTGATGCGCGGCATCGGCGATGAACTTGCGCTGCGCATCCAGCGCGGCTTGCAGACGCACGAGCAGGCCGTTCATCGCGCTCGTCAGCGGACGGACTTCGCTCGGCACGAAGGTTTCGTCGACCGGTTCCAGCGAGATGTGCGTCTGTTTGTTGAGCGCGTCGGCGAGATCGGTGAGCGGATTCAACTGCTGGTTCACCACGCGCCAGACGATCACCCAGCCGGCGAGCAGCAACAACGCCAGCGTCATCATGATGGCGACCAGAAATTCCACCGCGATCCGGTAGCGCGAGCCGACCCGCTGCGCCACTTCGACGACGATCGGATTGCCCTGCGGCTGCGGCACGCGCACCTGCGCCGCGCGCACGGCGGTGCCCTGATAGTGCGTCTCGAAGACGTAGGCGTAATGGATGCGCCGCACGGCGGTGCCGGTGAGCGGCAATTCCGGCTCGCCGGCGATTTCCTCGTCGCCGGTGCTGATACGGTAGATGAGCTGCTCGACGGGATCGGAGAACATCGCCTGCGCGAGCGGCGGCACGGTGACGGGCGCGTCGACGCCCGCGAGCTGAATCTGCTTGGAGATGGCCGTGGCGAGATCGGCCAGCGACCGGTCGACCACATGCTGCGTGTACTGCCACGCGAGCCAGTAGGCCATCAGGCCGGACATGAGCGCGAGCAAGGACAACGGCGCGGCGAGCCGGCGCAGCAACGTGCGGCGCAGGCTCGGCGATGCCGGTTTCTCTTGGGCTTTCGATCGCGCCAGATCGAGCCAGTCTTGGCGGGCGAACCGTTCGTCGCCCGCGCGCCGGGTTGGAAGTCGCAAGGCAAACTATCCCGGCGGCGTGACGAAAGGCGTCAGGCCGCCTGACGAATCTCCTGAAGCAGATAGCCGAAGCCGCGCACCGTGACGATTTCCACGCGCGTGTTTTCGAGCTTTTTGCGCACGCGATGCACGTAGACTTCGATGGCGGTATCGCCGAGATCGCCGCCGAAATGCGTCAGATGATCCTGCAACTGCGCCTTGCTGACCACGCGGCCGTGACGCAGCAGCAGCATTTCGAGCACTGCGAATTCGCGCGGCGACAGTTTGAGCGGACGCTCGTCATTGAAGATGCGGCGATCGACGCCCGACAGACGCAGACCGTCCAGCGACACTTCGGGACGCGGCACGTCGCCGTGCGGACTGCTGCGGCGCATGACGGCGCGAATGCGCGCTTCGAGTTCCTGCGGCTCGAACGGCTTGAGCATGTAATCGTCCGCGCCGCTGTTCAGGCCCTGCACGCGATCGTGCAGTTCGTCGCGCGCGGTCAGGATGATGACCGGCGTGTGGCGGTTGCTCTGGCGGAAACGCGACAGCAGCGTCATGCCGTCGATGCCGGGCAAGCCCAGATCCAGAATGACGAGTTCGTGGCGGTTCTGCGCGAGCGCCTGCTTGGCGAAGATGCCGTCGTGCACCATGTCGACCGTGAAGCCGGATTGTTCGAGGCTGCTTTGAATGCCGCGCGCGATGGGGCGGTCGTCTTCGATCAGAAGGATTCGCATGGAGTCGCTCAAGTACAATGGGTTGAACCCGAACCGGCGGGGCGCTCTGGCGTATGCGGGGAACATGTGCGATGCGGCGGCGAGGGTTCGAGCCGGTTAAAACCACTACTTTTCATGCGGCCTTGCGCGCATCTGCAGCTTGCGCGGCTGGCCGCACACCGTATGTCGTTCTGCCTGGACATGGCCATCATTTCGATCAACGAACTGGAAGCCGCGATCAATTTCTTTCGCGGCCGTTCCCCGTCACAAGGCGATGAGCTGCGCCTGTGCAAGGAGGCAAGCGCGCTGTCCAAGCCCTATGCGCTGCTGATTGTACAGCGTCGCTCAAGCCTGCCGCCCGAACAACTGGATGCCGACGCCCGCGCCGCCTGGGAACATTACGAGTGTTTCAAAAACGGCCTTCGTGATTGAAAGATAAACGAAGTTTTGCCTTTTGCCAGGCTTTTCGAAAGCTTCCAGCGAGCGTTTTTTCCGCTCGCCGGCGTGTTTCCGGTCCTTTCGATAGTGTCATTATTGGTAACAACCCAGTTACCTTGTTTGGTGTCGAAAGCCATTCGAAAAGTTCGCGCGAAACGTCCCTTTTGTGCGACGGGTTGATGAGCGCGCACACAGCAATGCGATAAAGTCGCAATTACCTCGGCTCTCGCGCATATTCGCCTCATGCTGGAACTCGATCATTTCGACCTCGCCCTGCTCGATGTGCTCCAGCGCTTCGGCCGGGCCACGCATCAGCAACTCGGCGAACAGGTGCCCTTGTCGCCGTCGCAGATTGGGCGGCGCCTGCAGCGGCTGGAAGCGACCGGCGTCATCGAAGGGTATCGGGTCGTGCTGCGGCCCGAAAAGCTCGGGCTCGGCGTGACGGCCTTCACGAGCCTCAAGCTCAAACATCACGGGGATACGATCATCGAGCAGTTTCAGCAGCAGATCGACATGCTGCCGGAAGTGCTCGAATGTCACGCGACCGTCGGCGACGCGGATTATCTGCTGCGGATCGTCGCGCCGGATCTGAACGCGCTGTCGGGCTTCGTCATGAAGAAGCTGATGCGCGTGCCGGGCGTGGACAGCGTGCGCTCGAACATCGTGCTGACGACGTTCAAGCGCAACGGGCCATTACCGCTTAGTCACCTTGCCGCGGAAAACGGCGATACCGCCGCTTAAGCCGCCTCCGCCGCCGGATTCAGCAGATCGACATAGGCGAGCGGCACGAGATCGTGCGTCTCGACGCCCAGTTGTTTGAACATGTCGTGCGCTTCCTGCTCGCCGCCGGCTTCGTCGTCGTCTTGCGCGAGCAGCACTTCCAGTTCGATGAAATCGCCCAGTCCGTCCACGCGATCCAGATGAATCCGCGTGCGCCCGACGATATACACATGCCGTTCCTTCGACACGATGCCGCGCGTCGACAGCGCCTGCGAGAGCAGTGAGTGCATCGCTTCGGGATTCGTCACCGGACTGCGCGTGTAGTACGAGACTTTCGGGCCGTCGCGGTCGTCGCGCTGATAGAAGATCAACTCGGACGGCGTGCCGTCGTCGAACTGACGCAGCTTGAGGCGTCCGGTCGGCACGTCGTAGAAGAAGTCCTGCTGGCGGAACACGAGCGGCGCATCGGTGGCGAGCGCGGGGGCGCGTTCGCGAAGTTGATCGAATTGATGCGCGCGAGCCTTGATTTCTATGTTGCGTGCCATGAACGACTGCTCCTGAATCACGGTTGATCGGGAAAAGGATCAGCCTAACAAAGAATGTGTGAACCTCGTTTGAAAGCGGTTCGCGCGCGGGTTTACACCGCCCATTGCGCCTCGATCAGCTTCAGCGCCGCCGCGATCGCCGGTTCCTCGCGGCGCTCCGCCAGCGTGATGAACGACAGCTGCGTCGGCACCGTCACGCCTTCGACGATGGTCAACGCATGCGCGTGCGCGTCGCGGAAAATGCGCGACAGCAGCCGATTGTGCGCGGATTCGGGCGGCGTCCAGATCCACGGCAGTTTGGCGAGCGCGGCCCAGCTCCGCTTGCCCTTGTTGACGCGATTGTTCCATCCCGCCGGCGCGAGCACGCGATAGATAAACGGCGTCAGACGCACGACATGAAAGCGTTCGCCATCGCGCGTGCCGTCCATCGTCGGATCGCCGATGAAATAGCCGACGTCGAAATCGCGCGATTTCACGCGTTCGAGCACCCAGCCGGACATGCCGTGGCGCATCGCCGTTTCGATGCGCGGATAGGTTTCGACCAGTTGCCGCAAAAAGCCGCCGAGCCGCAGAAATTCGGGATCGAGAATCGTGCCGATGCGTAGCGTGCCGCTCACTTCATGACGCAACGTGGCGGCGGCGCGCTGCACATCCGATGCGGCGGCGAGCGCTCGTTCGGCGTGCGGCAGCAGCGCTTCGCCATCGCGCGTGAGCAGCAGGCCATGCGATGTCCGCGAAAACAGCACGACGCCGAGCATCTCCTGAAGATTCTTGATCTGCAAACTGACGGCCGGTTGCGTCAGATGCAATTGCGCCGCCGCGCGCGTCAGATTGCCTTCGCGGGCGACGGTCAGAAAGGCGCGCAACAAGGTGTAGTCCATCGGCTGATATTAGCGCGACTTATATCGCTATTGAACAACTCTCATTGGATTTGCTGCGCTTTTCAGCGGTACGCTCGCTGAATCCGAAGCATAAAAAGGGAGACAGCGATGAAACAGACCGCGCGCAAGCTCGAAGGCGAATTCGACTACATCATCATCGGCGCGGGCACGGCCGGATGCGTGCTGGCGAATCGCCTCACCGAAGATCCGAACGTCAACGTGCTGCTGCTCGAAGCGGGCGGCAAGGACGACTACCACTGGATTCATATTCCGGTCGGCTATCTGTATTGCATCGGCAATCCGCGCACAGACTGGCTGTACAAGACGCAGGCGGAACCGGGGCTCAACGGGCGCTCGCTGTCGTATCCGCGCGGGCGCGTGCTCGGCGGATGTTCGTCGATCAACGGCATGATCTATATGCGCGGCCAGCGCGAGGATTACGACGACTGGGCGCATATCAGCGGCGATCCGAACTGGTCGTGGGATTCCGTGCTGCTGGTTTTCAAGCGCAGCGAGGATCATCACGGCGGCGCGAACGAATTTCACGGCGCGGGCGGCGAATGGCGCGTCGAGAAGCAGCGGCTGAAGTGGAAAATTCTCGAGACCTTCGCGAAGGCCGCGCAGCAAACCGGCATTCCCGCCACCGACGATTTCAATCGCGGCGACAACACCGGCGTCGGCTATTTCGATGTGAACCAGCGCGGCGGCATCCGCTGGAATGCGGCCAAGGCGTTTCTGCGCGAAGCGATGAAGCGTCCGAATCTGACGACCATCACCGGCGCGCATACGCAGCGTCTCGTGTTCGAAGGCACGCGATGCGTCGGCGTCGAATATCGCGGCGGCGATGTCGAATACATCGCAAAGGCGCGCAGCGAAGTGATTCTCAGCGCGGGCGCGGTGAATTCGCAGCAGATTCTCGAACTGTCCGGCATCGGCAATGGCGCGCGTCTGCAGCGGCTTGGAATCGATGTCGTCAAGGATTTGCGCGGCGTCGGCGAAAACCTTCAGGATCATCTGCAATTGCGGATGGCGTACAAGGTGAACGGCGTGCGCACGCTCAATACGCTGTCGGCGCGCTGGTGGGGCAAGCTGTTTATCGGTCTGCAATACGCGCTGACGCGCAGCGGTCCGATGTCGATGGCGCCCTCGCAACTCGGCGCGTTCGCGAGGTCGAATCCGAACGATGCGTCGATCACGCGATCGGACGTCGAGTATCACGTTCAGCCTTTGTCGCTGGAGAAGTTCGGCGAGCCGTTGCACGCGTTCAACGCGTTCACCGCGTCCGTGTGCAATCTGCGGCCGACGTCGCGCGGCAGCGTGCATATCGCGTCGCCGGATGCGCATGCGGCGCCCTTGATCGCGCCGAATTACCTTTCCACGGATCGCGATAAGGAAGTCGCGGCGAACGCGTTGCGGCTGACGCGTCGCATCGTCGGTGCGCCGGCGTTGGCGCCGTACAAGCCCGAAGAGATTCTCCCCGGCATCCAGTTTCAGACGCAGGAAGAACTCGTCGATGCCGCCGGAAAAGTCGGCACGACGATCTTTCATCCGGTCGGCACGTGCCGCATTGGGAACCGATAACGATCCGGGCGCGGTCGTCGACAGCCGGTTGCGCGTAATCGGTCTGCGCGGTCTGCGTATCGTCGATGCATCGGTGATGCCGACGATCACATCGGGCAACACGAATTCGCCGACCTTGATGATCGCCGAACGTGCCAGCGAAATGATCCGCGAAGATCGCCGCGTGGTCGATGCGCAGGAAGTCATCGTAACCGCGCGACGCAGTCGCGAGACGAACGCTTCACATGTTGAGATGGCGCGTGCATGGCACGCGCCTGTCGCGTCATGTGCGCGCAATATGCATCGGTTTCGCCGCGCATTGCGACAGCTCGCTCGGCTGCGATCCGAATCCGTGGGAAGCGGGCGCGGACTTCAAGCAGTTCGTGCGCAACGGTCCGTCGACCGCGCGCTATGTGACGCCGCAGGCCGCCGTGCCCGCGCCGTCGCCGGACGGCGTGCAGGTCAATCCGATTCCGCAGCCGGTGCCGCTCAACATCGACAATCAGCCGGGCCAATCGAACCGGCCGCTCACGCCGCAATAACGCAGCGCTTCACGGTTCGATCGACGACGCGAGGATGACGAAAGCCATCGTCGCGGTAGCGTCGTTGGTCGGCGTCAGCGTGATCTGATAGGCGAGCGCGCGCTTGCCGCTCGACGGACCGGCGGTCTGGATGATCGAATTGGTAACCGTCTGAATCTTGTATTCCGAATGGTTGGTCACCCAGACTTGCGAGCGCGCCCACCAGGCGTCGCACTCGGCCTTGCTCATGCAGGTGAGCGGCTGCGTGGCTTGTTCCATCACGGTGCTGCTGACCTGATCCTGCGATGCGCAGCCGGCCAGCAGCGTAAGCGCCGCTGCCGCGAGCATCGCGCCTAAGTGTTTGAATTGCATCGTTTCCCCGCCAAGTCGTGAACAAATCATCGATTTTCTACCAGACAAATCGGTCGATGCTTCCGCTCGTTTCGGTCTGTTGCAAACATACGTAAGCCTTGCCGACGCGCGTCATCGACGGCGGCGGCAAGGAAAAAGCTGCTGATATGACCCGACGGCCGCTCAGACGTTCGCGCGGTCGAGCTTGTAGTCCTGATAACCGGCGACGAAGACATCGAACGATTCGGTGTCACTCCGTTCGACGTTTTCCTGCTTGATCAGCGACTGCGCGGCGAGCGTCGCCATGTCGCGTTCTTCTTCCGCCGACAGCGGACGCGCGCGGAAATACGCGGCGTGACGCTGACTCAGATCGAGCGCGAAGGCATCGAACGATTGCTTATTGTCGCGCATCGTCTGGAGCACGCGCGCGGACGGTGTCAGCGATGCATCGGTGAGGCGCGGACGCAGCGCATCGAGCGCGCGGGTGTGATCGTCGTTGCCGTTGAGACGGTCGAGCGTCGCCGCGACCGGCGCGATGTTGTCGAACAGTTCCTCCGCCCAGTCGCGCATGGCGATAGGCTGGCCGTCGCGCGTGAGCGTCAAACCCGGCTTGCGGCCTTCCTTCACGACCGCGCCGAAGTTGGCGTTGGCCTCGATGCTCGCGTCCTGCGGCAGGAACGGGCTATCTTCGAGCGCGCAGTACAGCAGGTACGCATCGAGAAAGCGCGACGTCTCAAGCGAAATGCCGGTCGGCACGAACGGATCGATATCGAGACAGCGCACTTCGATGTATTGCACGCCGCGCTCGGACAACGCACGCAGCGGCCGCTCGCCCGAATGCGTGACGCGCTTTGGACGAATGGTCGAGTAGAACTCGTTTTCGATCTGCAGCACGTTGGTGTTGATCTGTACCCACTCGCCGTTGCGTTGCGTGCCGATCGCCTGATACGGCGCGTACGGCTCGCTCACCGCGCGGGCGAGCACGTCGACGTAGGCGTTCACTTCGTCGTAATTCGGCAGCAGCGCGGCCTGCGCCGGATTGTTCGTGTAGCCGAGATCGCTCATGCGCAGGCTGGTGGCGTGCGGCAGATAGAACGTGTCGGCATCGAATGCTTCGAGCGTATGCGTCTTGCCTTCGACAAAGCGCTTGTTCAGCGCGGGCGACGCGCCGAACAGATACATCAGCAGCCAGTTGGTGCGGCGGAAGTTGCGGATCAGCGCGAAGTAGCGCTCCGACTGGAAGTCCTTCGCCGACAGCGTGCTCGACGGATCGAGCGCCTGCCACGCGCGCCACACGTCTTCGTGCAGCGAGTAGTTGTAGTGAATGCCAGCGATGCATTGCATCGTGCGGCTATAGCGCAGCGCCAGCCCGCGCCGATACACGCGCTTCAGCATGCCGATATTCGACGTGCCGTAATAGCCGAGCGGAATGTCGTCTTCGGGCGGCAACGAGTTCGGCATGGAGTCGTTCCACAGCACGTCGTCGCCCATATGCGCGAACGCGAAGTGATGCAGCGCGTCGAGCTTGTCGAGCGTAATCGCCACGTCTTTTTCCGCGGGCGTGATGAGTTCGACAAGCGCTTCGGAATAATCCGTCGTGATGTACGGATGCGTGAGCGCCGAGCCGAACGCGCGCGGATGCGGCGTCATGGCGAGCTTGCCATCGGGCGTGACACGCAGACTTTCTTTTTCGATGCCACGCAGTCCCTGACGCAATGCGTCCGCATGCGGACCGGACGCGAGCGCGGCCAATCTGCGCTGGAACGCGCCGGCTTTGGGGTGGCTTGTATTCTTGTTTGACATTGATGCGTGGTGCAAAGCGCGCGACGTATTTTTAGGGTAGCGGGCACTTTAACACCTCGCCGATACGCTTGCTTGAGCCCAATGTTCGTAGGGGTTTGCGGGTCTTTTAAGGGGATTTGGAAGAAGAAGCGGCGCATCGGCGCACGGCTGAAAAGCGCGCCGATGCAGCTATGTCGAGCTCACGCGATCTTGCCCGTATCGCCGCTCGCGCGCTCGGTTTCCAGCAACGCTTCCTTGCGATGCAGTCCCCAGCGATAGCCCGCGATCGCGCCATCCTTGCCGATCACGCGATGACACGGAATCGCGAGCGCGACCGGATTGCGGCCGCACGCATTCGCCACCGCGCGCACAGCCTTCGGTTCGCCGAGCGATGCGGCGATATCGCTATAACTGCGTGTCTCGCCGTAGGGAATGCTGCGCAACGCGTCCCACACGCGACGCTGAAACGCGGTCGCGCCGATATCGAGCGGCAGGTCGAATCGTTCGCGCGTGCCGTGAAGATAGGCGCGAATCTGCGCGACGAACGGCTCCATCCGCTTCGTATCCTCGATGCGTTCGGCCTGCGCGAAATCCGTCGCGAGCTGCTCGCTCAACGCCGCGCGATCGTCGCTGAAGGCGATCTTGCAAACGCCCTTGTCGGTCGCGGCGACCAGCACGAAGCCGAGCGAGGTCTCGGCGATGGCGAAGTGCGCCGTCGATCCCGCGCCCTTGCGCCGATACGCCGATGGCGTCATGCCCAGTTCCGCGGGCGCGGCTTCGTACATCCGCGACGACGAACCGAAGCCCGCGTCGTGCGTGGCGCGCGTGACATCGCGGCCGCGCTGCAATGCTTCGCGCAGCACGCCCGCGCGCTGCGCCGCCTGATACTGTCGCGGCGAAACGCCGACGATTCGCGAAAACAGCCGCTGCAGATGAAACGGGCTGATGTGCACGGCATCGCTCAGTTGCTGAAGCGTCATGCGCTGCTGCGGATCGGCGTCGAGCACCTTGCACGCACGCTCGACGATGGCCAGTTCGCGCGGCAGGCTGGTCGGCTGGCAGTGCTTGCACGGACGATAGCCGGCGTGCTCGGCGGCATCGCTCGTGGTGAAGAACTCGACGTTCTCCCGGCGCGGCGCGCGCGATGCACACGACGGCCGGCAAAACACGCCGGTCGTGCGCACGGCGAAGAAGAACGCGCCGTCCGCGCGCGGATCGCGATCCACGACGGCCTGCCAGCGGCCGTCGTCCGATTCCAGTTGAAGCGTGTCCAGGGTGTCTGCGGTATTCATGTCGACCTCGATGGCTCTGGGTTATGCGTCCACTCTAGGGCCATGCCGATCAGGTTACGCGCCGGTTCTTGCGCTGTCATTTGCGTCGTTGTTTGCGATGAAATTCGGGCCGAATCGGCCGGATTATTCGCAGAACATTTAAAAAATGACGCGCAGATGCGACAACTTGACGCCATAGGTGTTTTTACTGAAATTTCTATTGCGCCGCGTCAAGGTGCTGTGTATCTGTGTATTATTGGAACTGTCTCTTCCTGATATGGATTCAGCCCGTCCACATAGGCGGGCATTTTTTGTGCGCCCAGCATGGGCGCACTCTTGCGGGTGCAAGTCGCGCGGCAAGTTGACCACAGCGAGCGAAGTGAAGCGCAACTGCGGAAGGGCGACCGACCGTGGGGAGGAAGCGTGGAGC
>NZ_LFJJ01000205.1 GCF_001189365.1 Candidatus Burkholderia verschuerenii
AACCGCCCCACCCGCCCCAGTACGGGCGTCCCCACGGGCCGTACATCGGCCACGGATCGTAATAGACCGGCTAACGCACCGTCATCATGTCGCCGCGCACCGAATACGCCAGCGACACCTGATAGCGCGCGCTCGCATCGGCGACCTGCCTGAAGTTGTACTTCTTCGACAATTCGCCGGCGATCAGCGCCTCGTACGTCGTCTGCTCGATGCTGTTCTGCTGATCGCCGTTGCGCTGGAACGCGTAGGTGCGCGTGGCGTCGGCGGCATTGCCGTTCCAGTTGGAGAACGCGGTGACCTGCGTCTGCACGTAGGTCGTGCAGCCCGCGAGCCACAGCGCGCACAGCGCCAGCGCCGCGCGCATCCATGCGCTGCTTCGGATCGAAAATCTCATGGTCGTCCTCACTTCGGTGACTGCCTGCCCGTTTATGGAATGCGCCGCCGCGCCTGCGCGTGACGGCGTCCGGTTTTGTGGGGTCCACGTCGTTTGCGCCGCCCGATTCACGATCTCCGGACGGCTTGTACAATGGTTCGACCAGCCGCGCGCGCATTTGTGCCGTTCGCATGACGGCGCACGGTGCGGCCCGCGCCTTCCTCATTTCGAAGATCTTGCCATGTCCAACACGACCGCAGCCACTTCATCAGCCGTGATCCGCCGCCAGGACTACACGCCGCCCGCGTTTCTGATCGATTCCGTCGCGCTCGAGTTCGACCTCGTGCCGTCGCGCACCGTCGTCCGGAACACGATGCGGCTGCATCGCAATCCCGACGCGAAAGGCGACGCGTCGCGCGTCGACCTGATCGGCGAGCAGCTCGAATTCGTCGGCGCGTCGATCGACGGCGTCGCCTGCGCGGATGTCCGTGTAAGCGATAACGGACTGTCCATCGGCAATATTCCGGCGGATGCGTTGGAACTCGTGATCGAGAACGTCTGCAATCCGGCCGCGAATACGACGCTCTCGGGCCTGTATGTGTCGAGCGGCAACTTCTTCACGCAATGCGAGGCGGAAGGTTTCCGCCGCATCACGTATTTCCTCGATCGTCCCGACGTGATGGCGACCTTCGTCGTCACGCTGCGCGCCGACAAAGAGGCGTATCCGGTGCTGCTGTCGAACGGCAATCTGATCGAGGAAGGCGATTTGCCCGATGGCCGCCACTTCGCCAAATGGGAAGACCCGTTCAAGAAGCCGAGCTATCTGTTCGCGCTGGTCGCGGGCAAGCTGGTGTGCATCGAGGAGCGCATCAAGTCGGGTTCGGGCCAGGACAAGCTGCTGCAAGTCTGGGTCGAACCGCACGATCTCGACAAGACCCGTCACGCGATGGATTCGCTGATCCACTCGATCCGCTGGGACGAAAGGCGCTTCGGGCTGGAGCTCGATCTCGACCGCTTCATGATCGTCGCGGTGAGCGACTTCAACATGGGCGCGATGGAAAACAAGGGCCTCAATATCTTCAACACGAAGTACGTGCTGGCCAATCCCGAAACCGCGACCGATATCGACTTTTCGAACATCGAAGCCGTGGTCGGCCACGAGTATTTCCATAACTGGACCGGCAATCGCGTGACCTGCCGCGACTGGTTCCAGCTGAGCCTGAAGGAAGGCCTGACCGTGTTCCGCGATCAGGAATTCTCCGCCGACATGGCCGCGGGCGACGTGGATGGCGCGGCCAGCGCCGCCGCGCGCGCGACCAAGCGTATTGAGGACGTACGCGTGCTGCGTCAGATGCAGTTCGCCGAAGACGCCGGCCCGATGGCGCATCCGGTGCGCCCGGAAAGCTACGTCGAGATCAACAACTTCTACACGATGACCGTCTACGAGAAAGGCTCGGAAATCGTGCGGATGTACCAGACGCTGTTCGGCCGCGACGGCTTCCGGCGCGGCATGGACCTGTACTTCCAGCGCCACGACGGTCAGGCCGTGACTTGCGACGATTTCCGCGCCGCGATGGCCGACGCCAACGGCCGCGACCTCGCGCAATTCGAACGCTGGTACAGCCAGGCCGGCACGCCGCGCGTCTCCGTGCGCGCGAAGTACGACGCCGCCGACAAGCGCTACACGCTCACGCTGACGCAAGGCTACGGCGACGGCTCCGAAGCCGCGCGCGAAACGCAAAAAGGCCCGCTGCTGATTCCGTTTGCGATCGGCCTGCTCGGCGCGAACGGCGCGGATTTGCCGCTGCGTCTGGACGGCGAGAAGGAACCGAACGGCACGACGCGCGTGCTCGAATTCACGGAGCGCGAGCAGTCGTTCACCTTCGTCGACGTCAACGAAGCGCCGCTGCCGTCGCTGCTGCGCAATTTCTCCGCGCCGGTGATCGTCGAATTTGACTACACGAACGAACAGCTCGCCTTTCTGCTCGCGCACGACAGCGATCCGTTCAACCGCTGGGAAGCGGGTCAGCGCCTGGCCACGCGCGAGTTGCTCGGCCTGGCGCAACGCGCATCGAAGGGCGAAACGCTGAGTCTCGACGACGACGTGATCGCCGCCTTCGCCCGCGTGCTCGACGACACGACGCTTACGCCCGCCTTCCGCGAACTCGCGCTGATGCTGCCGTCGGAAAGCTATCTCGCCGAGCAGATGAGCGTGTCCGATCCGGCCGCCGTGCACGCCGCGCGCGTGTTCATGAGCCGCCGCCTCGCTTCCGCCTTGCGCGACAAGTGGCTCGCGCGGTATGAGGCGAATCGCACGCCGGGCGAATATCGTCCGACGCCGGAAGATGCCGGCAAGCGCGGCCTGAAGAACCTCGCCCTCGCCTATCTCGCCCAGACCGACGATCCGAGCGACGCCGTCAAGCTCGCGCAGGCGCAATACGACAGCGCCAACAATATGACCGACCGTTCGGCCGCGCTGTCCGCGTTGCTGCTGGCAAGCGCGACGAAGGGCGCCGATCCGACCGTCGCGGATGCCGCGCTCGAGGACTTCTATCGCCGTTTTGAGAAGGAAGCGCTCGTCATCGACAAATGGTTCGCGTTGCAGGCGACGCAGCGCGGCGGGCCGGATCGCAAGGTCATGGAGATCGTGCGCAAGCTGATGCAGCATCAGGCGTTCACGCTGAAGAATCCGAATCGCGCGCGTTCGCTGATTTTCAGCTTCTGCAGCGGCAATCCGGCGCAATTCCACGCGCCCGATGGCTCGGGCTATCAGTTCTGGGCCGAACAGGTGATCGCGCTCGATGCGCTCAATCCGCAAGTCGCCGCCCGCCTCGCGCGCGGCCTCGAACTGTGGCGCCGTTTCACGCCGCAGCTTCGCGAGAAGATGCACGCGGCGCTGACGGAAGTGGCGTCGAAAGCCAAATCGCGCGACGTGCGTGAGGTCATGGAGAAAGCGCTCGCGGCTTAAGCGCTGTTTCGGCAGGCATTTTTGCTGTTTAGCGGCCGCCGCGCGAGGATCTTGCGCGGCGGCCGTTCTTGCTTATGGCGGATGCACGCGGACGCTGTCACAAGGACCGCAGGGTTCGAGCGGTTAGAATCGTGAATATTCGTCTAACGCTCACGGAGCCTCGCATGTCCTCCCTTTCCAGCCGCACTATGCTCACCAAGTATCTGATCGAGCAGCAGCGCGAACACCAGAATCTTCCGGCCGACCTGCGTCTTCTGATCGAAGTCGTCGCGCGTGCGTGCAAGCAGATCAGCTACCACGTGAGCAAGGGCGCGCTGGGCGATGCGCTCGGCACCGCCGGCAGCGAAAACGTCCAGGGCGAAGTGCAGAAAAAGCTCGACGTGATGTCGAACGAAATCCTGCTCGAAGCCAACGAATGGGGCGGCAACCTGGCCGCGATGGCATCGGAAGAAATGGAAAAGATTTTCCCGATTCCGAATCGTTATCCGAAGGGCAATTACCTTCTCACCTTCGATCCGCTCGACGGCTCGTCGAACATCGACGTGAACGTGTCGATCGGCACGATCTTCTCGGTGCTGCGCTGCCCGGACGGCGTCGAGCCGACCGAAGACGCGTTCATGCAGCCGGGCTCGCAGCAGGTCGCGGCGGGCTACGCCGTGTACGGTCCGCAAACGGTGCTCGTGCTGACGACGGGCAATGGCGTAAACTGCTTCACGTTCGATCGCGAACTCGGTTCGTGGGTGCTCACGCAACGCGACATGAAGATTCCGACCGAAACGCGCGAATACGCGATCAACGCATCGAACGCGCGTCACTGGTACGAGCCGGTGCAGCGCTACGTCGGCGAACTGAACGAAGGCAAGGACGGCCCGCGCAAGGAAGACTTCAACATGCGCTGGATCGCGTCGATGGTCGCGGACGTGCATCGCATCCTGAGCCGCGGCGGCATCTTCATGTACCCGGCCGACAAGCGCGATCCGTCCAAGCCCGGCAAGCTGCGCCTGATGTACGAAGCGAACCCGATGTCGTTCATCGTCGAGCAAGCGGGCGGCGCGGCCACCAACGGCGAACAGCGCATCCTCGATATCGTGCCGACCAGCCTGCATCAGCGCGTCGCCGTGTTCCTCGGTTCGAAGAACGAAGTGGATCGCGTGACCCGTTACCATCTCGAAAAGAAAATTTGATTCAGGGTCTTGCGGAAACGAGAAAGCTGTCGCTATAATCTCATTTATCTATGCCGGAATAGCTCAGACGGTAGAGCAGCGCATTCGTAATGCGAAGGTCGGGGGTTCGATTCCTCTTTCCGGCACCAAAAGATTCAGGCAAAAAAAGCCCGCGTTCATGAAAATGACGCGGGCTTTTGCTATGTGCCTTTTGGTTTGGCCCGTATTTAACTCCACTTCCCTCTCTCGGCGTCACGTCAGATTTACGCAACGCCGCATCCTAGCTTTTTCTTAACTGCGTTGTTGTCGTAATTCGACGATATCGGCGTTGTCGTCGGCGAGCAAAACGCGCCCGGCGACGGGAGCCGACGCATCGGACGGGCTTCGATACGGCGTGCCCGCAGTATCGTCCGGCAGCCGGCCGAGCGCTTCGTCGATATTAGCGCCCGCGCGAATCGCGGTCGACGGCAAGGCCTTCGCCGCGCCCGCGCGCTCCGCCGGAAGATGGCTCGCGCCGAACGGAAGTTGCACCGTGAACGCCGTGCCCTTTCCCACTTCGCTTTGCACCGCGATGCGCCCGCCGTGCAGCCGGACCAACTCTTGCACCAGCGCCAGGCCGATACCCGATCCTTCGAACGAGCGGCCTTTGGCATCCGCGATCCGGTGAAAGCGCTCGAACAGTCGCGGTAGTTCGTGCGACGGAATCCCGATCCCCGTATCGCGCACGACCAGTTCGACGCCGCCGTCCGCCGCATCTTTCAGCGATACATCGATCGCGCCTTCATGCGTGAACTTGAACGCGTTCGATATCAGATTGAGAACGATCTTTTCCCACATGTCGAGATCGACGAAGACGCGCTCGCGCAGCGGCTCGCACGCGACATTCAGCGCGAGCCCCGCGCGCTCGACGGCGGAGCGGAAGTTGGACGCCAGTTCCGCCGTCATCGCGTCGAGGTCGACGGGCGCATAGCTCGCCTCCCATCGCCCGGCTTCGATGCGGGCGAAATCCAGCAGGGTATTCACCAGCTTCAGCAAACGCTGTGCGTTTCGATGCGCAAGCGCGATCCGCTGCGAGACGTCGGGCGCGATCTCGTCCGGATAGTCGCGCAACTCTTCGAGCGGACCGAGCATCAGCGTGAGCGGCGTGCGGAACTCGTGACTGACGTTCGAAAAGAACGTGGTCTTGGCGCGATCCAGTTCGGCGAGCGCTTCGGCGCGTGCGCGTTCACGCTCGTAGGCGCGCGCGTTGCCCAGCGCCGCCGCGACCTGTCGCGCGAGCAGATGAAGAAAGGTTTCGTATCCATCGTCGAGCACCAACCGCGGACTCAGGCCCACGACGAGGAAACAGCCGAGACCGGCGCGGTCCGAGCGCGGCAGCGGCAACAGCACGGCCGTGCGCGTCGGCTCGGGCCATGTGCTGGGAAAGACCTGATCGGCTTGTTGGGCGAGATCGCAGATCACCGGAGCCGACTGTTCCGCGAGCAGCGTATCGATAGGCCACGGCGACGCGTTCGCGGAAAGATCGATCGAATCCGGACTCGATGCCGTGCCGGGTTCGAGACCGTTGTGTCCCGCCCGTTGCGCGATGCGGCCGTCGTCATCGAGCCGATAGAGCAGCGTGAAGGTCAGATCACGTTGGTAATGTCCGAGCGCTGCGGTGATCGCCGCTTCCGCTTCGATGCTGCTCTTCGACCCGGCGGCGATATCGCCCAACGTCCGGAGCACAGCCAGTCGACGATCGCCCAGCACGCGCTTGGTTTCTTCGGTACACGCGCAGAACAGGCCGCCGATTGCGCCCGCTTCGTCGAGAATCGGGCTGTACGAAAAGGTCATGTAGACCTCTTCCGGGAAGCCATTGCGCGTCATCACCATTTCGAGCCGTTCGCTCCAGGTGGACGCGCCCTCTTTCATCACGGCATCGGCGAGCCGGCCGACGAACGGCCATGCCTCCGCCCAGCAAACCGACGCCGGCTGCCCCAGTCCCCACGGATGCCGCTGCCCGAGCACGGGCACATACGCATCGTTGTAGAACTGGATGAGCTGCGGCCCCCACCACACCAGCATCGGATAACGCGAGGTCAGCATCAGTTCGACGGACGAGCGCAGGCTTTGCGGCCATTCGGCCTGCGGACCGAGCGGCGTGCCGTTCCAGTCGTAAGCGGCGATGCGCGCGCGCATCTCGCCTTGCTGCAAGAGATGCAAACGCTCGATCACTGGCTGCCTGGCGTCGTCGGTCAAGATAGGCTCCGTTTGCTGCATGGCGTTTCATCAGGGTCAGTTTAACGATCTTCGAATACGGCGCGTCGGATGCACGACGAAGCCAGCCGTAAGGCGCGGCTTCCGGTCAAAAAGCCCGATCTTCCCGCATCGCGCAATCAGGAAAACCCGTAGAGACTTAAAGACGACCGTGCGGTCGGCCGTAAATCATGCATACCTCCTACAGGATAGAAAATGCAGCGCCCTCGACTCATCACCATGCTGAAGTGGCCACGGCGGCGGTTCGCGACCACTCTGGTTCTGGCGACGATGTCGGCCACTGTGATGTGTCTCGCCGTCCTCGCGACGATCTCGATCACGCTTGCTCGCGACGCCGACGAACAGCGCCTGCGTCAGGCGCTCGACGTCAGCGCGGAGCTCGAACTACTGGTCGATCTGCATCTCGCGGCCAACACCGACTTTCTAAAGAGCGTCGGCTCGGCCGCATTCGAATCGCGCGCGTGGCCGATCGGCCGCGCCGTGATGGTGGCGCGCGCCTATAACCATCTCGACAGCCTGCTCGCCGATTCGCCTCTCGCGACGTCCAAGCTCACGGAATTGCGCAAGCTCAGCGGACGCTGGCCCAAGGCGCTTCAGGATGCGGCGCAAAATGTCGCGCTGGCCGCGCACGGCACGGCCGTCGATTCGGATCGGCTGTTGCGCGTGAACGAGTCGCTCAAGTCCATCATGGATATTCTGGCTTCGCTCAGAAGCGACGAGCGCGATCAGATCGCGGGCATGCAGGAAAAGGCGCAAGGGCAAATTCTCAAGCAGCGCATCGCGCTCGTGGTCGGACTGGCGACGGGCATGTTGCTGCTGATTTTCGCGGTGTCGAGCCGGCATCGCTCGGTGCTGGCCAAGAGCGCGGCGCGCATCGCCGCCGAAGAAGCGCAGAAAAGATTCAGCCAGTATTTCGATCAGCATCCCGTCGCCATGCTGATTTTCGAAGTCGGGAGCGGCGCGATTCTGACCGCGAATGCGGCAGCGCTTCGCCAGTACAAGGCGACGCTCGAACAACTGAACGCGATGATCATCGAACAGTTGCGCCCCGCCGAGGAAGTCGCCGCGTTCCGGCGCGACTTCGGCCGATACGTGCAGTCCGGCGCGGATTCGGGCTCGGGCGGCATTCGCAGGCATTGCCGTATCGATGGCGAAGTGATCTTCGTCGACGTGTCGTTTCATCTGCTGTCGTTCGGCGGTCGCGATGCCTGCTTCATTACCGCGCACGATGTCACCGCGCACGAAACGGCCAAGGAACAGCTTCATATCCGCAGCCGGGCGCTCGAAGCGGCGCGCGATGCCATCGTCATTTCGCATTTGTCGAGCGATGCGCACCGTATTGCTTACGCGAACACGGCGTTCGAGCGGTTGACGGGACATCGCGTGGATCAGGTGATCGGCGCGCCCGCTCAGGCGACCTTCGGCTGGGATCAGACCACGCCCGAGAGCGAGTCGTTGCAACGCGCGAAGCACGACAATCGCGAAGTCTCGCAACTGGTGAGCATCACGTGCCACGATGGTTCGACCTTCTGGAGCGATACCTACGTCGGCCCGATTCTCGACGAGACCGGCCGCCCGACGCATTGCATCACCGTATTGGGCGATGTGTCCGAACGCGTGCGTTATCAGGACCAGTTGAAGCAACAGGCCTCCGAGGATTCGCTGACCGGCCTGCCCAACCGTCTCGCGCTCGGCCAATGCCTGAGCCAGGCGGTCGATCTCGCACGACGTCGCGGCGACACGCTCGGCCTGATCTTTCTCGACCTCGACAACTTCAAGGAAGTCAACGACAGCCTGGGCCACGCGGCAGGCGACGACGTGCTGCGCGAAGTCTCGCGCCGTCTGCGTTCGAGTGTGATGCCGCCCGGTCTGGTCGCGCGCTATGCAGGCGATGAATTTGTCGTGTTGTTGCCCGGCGAAACGCACGAGCAATGCATCGAGCACGCGCAGCGCATCAAGGCCGTGCTCGCGCGCGACATGAAGATCGGCGATACGACGCTCGCGCCCGAGGGCAGCATGGGCATCGCGTTCTATCCCGGACACGGCGTCGATGCCGAAAGCCTGCTGCGCGCCGCCGATGCCGCGATGTATCGATCGAAGTCGATCGGCGCGGGCTCGATTCAGGTGTTCGATCCCGAAATCGCCGCCGAAGATGCCGCGCGAGCGGCGATGACGCGCGCACTCGAACTCGCGATCGCGCGCAACGAGTTGTTCCTGCTCTATCAGCCGAAAGTCTGCTTGCGCACGCGTCAGGTGCAGGGCTTCGAAGCGCTGCTGCGCTGGCAAAGCAGCGAATTCGGTCTGGTCAGTCCCGCGCAGTTCATCCCGCTCGCGGAGAGCAGCGGGCTGATCGTGCAGATCGGCGAATGGGTGCTCGAACAGGCGTGTCTGCAGGCGTGCGCATGGTCGAGCTTGTACGCGGAAGTCGTGATCGCGGTCAATATCTCGCCGGTCCAGTTCGAGCGAAGCGATGTGCCGGAGATGGTCGCGCGCACGCTGCTTCGTTCGGAAGTGAATCCGCGCAATATCGAACTGGAAATCACCGAGAGCACGCTGATGGCACCGGAAGCGCTGCCCGCGCTGCATGCGCTGCGTCGCCTGAACGTGTCGATCGCCATCGACGATTTCGGCACGGGTTTCTCCAGCCTCGGCTATGTGCGCAGCTTCATGGCGGATCGACTGAAGCTGGACATGTCCTTCGTGCGCGGCATCGGCGTGTCGCGTGCCGACGAGGTGATCGTAAAGGCGGTCATCGCGATGGGACAGGCGCTGGACATTCGCGTCGTCGCGGAAGGTGTGGAGACGGCGGATCAGCTGGATTATCTGCTGGGCAACGGCTGCGACGAAGTGCAGGGATTCTGGTTCGGACGACCGATGCGTCCGGAGGCCGCGGTCACGCTGCTGATCGGAAACGAACCTGCGGCAAATCAAAGCGACATCGAACCGACGCTGTTCGTCGCCTAGGCTCTGTTCACATTTGAAGAAATGTGTTTACATCTCATCTTTTGCGTAAGCGATCAAGATGAGTCGAATGTTGCTGACCGATGAGATATGGGGACGACTGGAGTCCATTGTTCCGGGTAAG
>NZ_LFJJ01000206.1 GCF_001189365.1 Candidatus Burkholderia verschuerenii
GCGAAGTTCCAAACTCCCAGGAAACCATTCAGATCAATATTGCTTCTGGGAGTTCTGGGAAACACGATCTTCCGGCGGCCCCTTGCCACCCTTGACTTCGACTAATTCTGAAGGGCCGACTACATAGTAGATCAATTGTTATCCATCGCCAAGAGGATGGATGACCATGGGGCAAACGGTCAGCAGAATGAAGTGTTGAAAGCCTTGCTTCGATTTTCAGGAGTTGAACGTCTTTTCCCAGAGCGCCAAAGAATCAATAACCTTGTGAGATATTATGAGGAAGTTAAGAGGCGCATTACATGGCTCAAGCAAGATCCACATTATTGGCTTCAATTTGGGATGGCGCTTCTTGCTCATGACGAATATTTGAAAAGTCAGCGGATGACTAACTGCAGCTTATGAATTGGCAGCGAAAAAGAATAATTATCATACGATGCATATTGACATGCAACAAAGCCGCTTGTACATGAAGATGCCAGCCAAGGAAATTGACGCAACTCAGAGTTTCAAATACTTCAAAAAGGGACTGGAATTCTTGAGGTTGGTTCCTGACGACGTCACGAAGTTTAGGTCTCTCGAAAACGTCACCGCGATATTCTCGGCAAGATTTGAAAATTTCAACCGTGGCCAACAAATAGAATTTGTCAAAGCCTGCCAAAAAATAGCTCAAGAAATGCGCGCGTTTATTGCTCGTGACGGTGGCTCCTACGGTGCTGAGCGGAGATTATCCGGTGCGGGGGCCAAGCTTGAGGACATAATAAACAGGGGCTTGAAAATCATCGAAACTGTCGCTTGAAACACTAAAGCGAGAACTTTGCTTATATGTCCGCTCGCGGGGGCGGATGAGGTCCCGAACCCGCGGAAGTGGCACTGCGGGGCCTGGCGCGGCTCGCTCATTGCCCGGCCTGCTTCAGGACGCATAGAACCGTCGTCCTAAATCTGGTACCAAACGGCAAGCATCGTCCGAAGCTCGACCCTTCTGGCGAGAACACGTCTGCAGCTCATCCATGTCACGCGCTGCAACTGCGTTTTTAGTGCTGCAATGGTTGCAATTTCCGCCGTTTCATCTGCTTCAGCAAGCGATGGTGCAGTCGGCCCCTCGTCCTCGAAGGAGTCCGGGTCAAGCTTTCGAAATCGAGCGGGTACGCTAATCCTGGCGCGCCAAGGTCAGACACATGGTCGCGGCATCCGTTGCGCTCTCGGCAACTGCTCCATCAGTTCTCGATAGGTTTTGCACACCTTTCGCACGACTTGCAGGCGTTCGCCGGGCGGCAACTCCCTCGCACGCTCGGCGCAACAATGTTCAAGAGACCTCATCATGTCGACAAACATTTCAGGGTGGTTCCAAGTCAATTAGTAGCGCCTCGTAAACTACGAGGCCATTCCATTGCAGACGAGGGCTGGGATGCCCTGACAGCGTACCGTGTCTACCCGGGCGAGCGCGCAGGAGCCGGGGCCGCTGGCCGGAATGACCTTATTGTTCGCGCTGGTTCGTGGTAGTCATTGCAATTAACCCTGTCGCTTCAGAAGGGTGAATACATGACGGCTGCATTGGTCATCAAGGCCCGCGGCCACATTGAAAAGTTTGCTGAGGATTTCCGTACGTTTCCGTATGGCTTGATCGTCGGGTTGCGCAAATTAGCGAACCTTGGGCAGATTTGGCGCGCCCGGCTGGGATCGAACCAGCAACCCCTGCCTTCGGAGGGCAGTACTCTATCCATTGAGCTACGGGCGCATCGGAGAAGACCTTGCGGGAGGAGAAACAGAAGCCGAAAGCCGGCTGCAAGGGCCATGCTAATCCGAGAGGATACCGGGTTTTCGTGAAATCGTCCATCGTGCGGGAGGTATCGGCCGATCGGCGCGGGCGGCGAAACACATCCGTAAGCGTCACACGATTCGGGTAAACGCCCGTCGTTCGGGCCTGCCGCCTCGCGCCTTCTATTAAGCGTTCCGTCTATAATCGACCGTGCCTTTCCCCGAGGCGCGCGCCAAGCAACGCGGTAGCTGTCACGCTGTCACTGAATCGACTCACATTAAAAGACGGGAGACGAGACAAGCATGAGCGAAGCACCCCACGGAGCCCCGATCAAAACCCCCGGCCAACTCATCGCGGCGGTCATCGCGGGGTTCGGCGTTCCGGTCGCCATCATCATCCTGCTTGCGGTGTATGTGAATAACTCGACGCGGACCGGCGCGGGCACGGATATCGAGCAGTCGGTAGCGGAGCGCGTCGCGCCGGCCGCGCAAGTCGATATCTGCGATGCCAACGCCCCGCGCGTCTACAAAACCGGCGAGGAAGTCTTCAAGGCCGTCTGCTCGACCTGTCACGCGAGCGGTGCGGCGGGCGCACCGAAGTTCGGCGATTCGGGCGCATGGGCACCGCGCATCAGCGAAGGTTACGACACGCTTCTGCACAACGCGCTGAACGGAAAGGGCGCGATGCCCGTACGCGGCGGCACCAATCCCGACGATTACAGCGATTTCGAGATCGCGCGCGCGGTCGTCTATATGGCGAATCACGGCGGCGCGTCATTCCAGGAACCGGCTCAGCCGAAGCCGGGCGAAGCGGCATCGGCATCGGCGGCGGCAGCCGCTCCGGCGGGCGCGAGCGGCGCATCGGGCGATAACGCTCAGGCGGCGGCAGCGGTCGCGGCGCTGGCATCCGTGCCGCAGACGGCAGCAGCACCGGCCGCGGGCGGCGCCGACAGCACTCAGGCCGGCAAGGCGCTTTACACCCAAGTGTGTCAGGCCTGTCACGCGGCGGGCGTGCTCGGCGCGCCGAAGTTCGGCGACAAAGAAGCCTGGGCGCCGCGTCTGAAGGACTCGATGGACACCGTCTACAACTACGCGCTGCACGGCAAGGGCGCGATGCCGGCGAAGGGCGGATCGAACGCATCGGACGCCGATGTGAAGGCGGCGGTCGATTACATGGTCAACGCGTCCAAATAACGCCGCGCCACGTTGCGGAAGGGCGCGGGATCAGCCCTTCTGCAGCATCGCCTTCAACATCGCCATACGGTCCTTCGGTGACAGCGGCGCTTCTTCCGCCGTGGGCGGCGGTGCATCGTCGAGCAGCATCTCGGGGATGAACCGCGACGGCTCGCACACCACCGTCTCCCGCGCGCGCTTGCGCTTCTTGCACCAGTTCAGATGCAGACTGCGCTGCGCCCGCGTGATCGCCACATACATCAGCCGGCGCTCTTCCTCGATGCGCGCGTCGTCGATCGGATTGTCGTCGTCGGTGCCGCCGCGATGCGGCATGATGCCTTCCTCGATGCCGACCAGAAACACGTGCGGATACTCCAGCCCCTTCGACGCATGCACCGTCGATAAGCGCACCGCGTCGGGGTCTTCATCCTTGCCTTCGAGCATCGACATCAGCGCGACGGTTTGAATCAGGCCGAGCAGGTTCTTGCCGTCGTCGCTGAGACCGTCGGCGGTGTCGAAACCGGTCTGTTCCGTTTCCGGCGATGCTTCCGGCTTCGTGCCCTTGCGCTTCAGCCATTCGAGGAACTCGAGCACGTTCTGCCACTTCGCCTGCGCCTGACGTTCGTCGAAGGCATCGTAGAGATAGGCTTCGTAGTGGATCGCTTCCATCATGTCGTCGAGCACGGTCGATGCAGGATCGCGCGCCGCGCGGTCCGACAGGCGGCGAATCCATTCGCAGAACGTACGCAAGGGCTCGACCTGACGCGCCGACAGCCGCGCCTCGATGCCGCCCATGAACACCGCCTCGAACAGCGACACCTTCGCCGCGCCCGCGAACGCGCCTAGCGCTTCGAGCGTCGTGTTGCCGACGCCGCGTCGCGGCGTGGTGATCGCGCGGATGAACGCGGGATCGTCGTCGGGATTGGCGATCAGACGCAGATACGCGCACAGATCCTTGATTTCCGCGCGATCGAAAAACGACTGTCCGCCCGACAGCACATACGGAATGCGCTCGCGCCTGAGCACCTGTTCGAAGATGCGCGCCTGAAAATTGCCGCGATACAGAATGGCGTAATCGCGGAACTGCGTGCGCCGCTCGAACTTGTGCGCCGACAGCCGGAAGATGACCGATTCCGCCTCGTGCTCTTCGTCGTTGTAACCGGTCACGGTGATGGTGTCGCCCATGCCGTGCTCGGACCACAGCTTCTTCTCGAACAGCTTCGGATTGTTGGCGATGACATTGTTCGCCGCCGTCAGAATCCGCACCGTCGAGCGATAGTTCTGCTCCAGCTTGATCACATGCAGCTTCGGAAAATCCTTGCCCAACTGCGCGAGATTTTCGATGGTCGCGCCGCGCCAGCCGTAGATCGCCTGATCGTCGTCGCCCACGGCGGTGAAGGCGGCGCGCGAACCGGCGAGCAGCTTAACCAGTTCGTACTGACAGGTGTTGGTGTCCTGATACTCGTCGATCAGCAGATAACGCAACCGGTTCTGCCACTTGTCGCGCACTTGCTCGTTCTGCGCGAAGAGTTGCGCGGGCCGCAGAATCAGATCGTCGAAATCGAGCGCCTGATACGCGTGCAGCGTCGCCGCATAACTGCGATAGACGATCGCCGCCTGATGCTCGCCCTCGTTGTTCGCGAGCACGGCCGCCTGATCAGGCGACACCATCCCGTTCTTCCACAGCGAGATGATCGACTGCACCTTGCGGATCAAACCCTTGTCGGTCGTGCCGAGCTGCTCCTGAACCATGCCGAAGCAATCGTCGGAATCCATGATCGAGAACTGCGGCTTGAGCCCGCAATGCTCCGCTTCCTGGCGCATGATCTGCACGCCGAGCGAGTGGAACGTGCAGATCGTCAACTGATTGACGGGAATCTTGCGGCCTTCCTTGCCGGGCGTCGTCAGCGTCTTGCCTTCGAGGAGCTTGCTCGTGCGCTCGCGCATTTCGAGCGCGGCCTTGTTGGTGAAGGTGAGCGCGGCAATATGCTTCGGCTCGAAACCTTTCCCTTCGATCAGATGCGCAATCTTCTGCGTGATCACGCGCGTCTTGCCGCTGCCCGCGCCCGCGAGCACGAGACAAGGGCCATCCATGTAGCGCACGGCTTCGCTTTGCGCGGCGTTCAGACCTGCGGACATCGTTTTGGCTTTGGAAGTTGAGGCGAGCGGCGCGCGGCCGTCGCGGATGGACTGCGTGGAATCGAGTGCGCGATGTTAACACGCCGGAACGGGCGCGGTTTTGGCCCTTGTTCGCATCGGCGGACGGAGCGCGTGCCACAATATCGGACCGATTTTACGACAGGACGATGCCGTATGGACACAGCACTCAAGATCGGCGTGATGGGCTACGGCCTCGCCGGCGCGACGTTTCACGCGCCCGTCATCGAACACTGCGGACGCGCGGAAGTCGCGGCTATCGCGACGAGCCAGGCCGAGCGCGCGCAGGCCGATTATCCCGATGCGAAGATCGTCGCGGACTTCGACGCGCTCGTCGCGCTGGACGATGTGGCATGCATCGTCATCGCGACGCCGAACGACACGCACTTCGACCTCGCGCATCGCGCGTTGTCGGCGGGCAAGCACGTTGTCGTCGATAAACCGGTGACGCTTTCCGCCGCCGACGCCCGCACGCTCGCCGATCTCGCGCAACAAAAAGGCTTGCTGTTCGCGCCGTTCCACAACCGTCGCTGGGACGGCGATTTCATGACCGTGCGCGCGCTGATCGAAAGCGGGCGGCTCGGGCGCATCACGCATTATGAATCGCACTTCGACCGTTTTCGTCCGAAGGTGCCGCAGCGCTGGCGCGAGGAAGCGGAGCGCGGCGGCGGCCTGCTGTTCGACCTCGGACCGCATCTGATCGATCAGGCGCTGACACTGTTCGGCGCGCCGCAAACGGTGACGGCGTTCGTCAAGGCGCATCGCGATCACGCGCATGCGCCCGATTACGTGCATCTCGTGCTCGGCTACGAAGACAAGGAAGTGGTCCTGCACGCGAGCGCGTTGGCCGCGCTCGAACCGCCGCGTTTTTCGATCCACGGCACGCGCGGCAGTTATGTGAAGAACGGGCTGGATACGCAGGAAGATCAGCTTCGTTCGGGGATGCGGCCCGGCAATGCCGAATTCGCGAAGAATCCGCCCGGGCTGCTGCGCGAAGTCGATGGCGATCACGATCTGCGTCACGAATTCGCCACGAAGGATGGCGCGTACGTGGAGTTTTATCGCGCGCTGGCGGCATCGATTCAGGATGGCAAACCGTTCCCGGTCACGCCGCAAGACGCAGTCGATGTGATGACGATCATCGAACTGGCGATACAGAGCGATCGCGAAGGCCGGCGCGTGCCCTTCGAGCGGCGATGACGTTTAGGCCGGGTTTGTTGCCACTCGGCAATGGCACACAATTTCGCCAAAAAACCCATTGACGTCGACTTTATAGCGAACGTTAGTATTCGAACGAATCGTTAGCAAACGTTCGGAGCGGACAACGTTGAACCTGCCGAAATCAACCTCACTGGAATGGCTGCGCGAGCTGATCGACATGACGATCACCGCGCGCGGCAACGACTTCGCCGTCAGGCGAATCGAGCGGGGCGCGCACGCGCTTCTCACGCGTCACGATGAGCGGCCGGAACTGTGCTGGCTCGCGCTGGCCTTCACGGCGTTTCTGCGCGGCGATCGGAACGCGTGCGTCCGCGCGATCGATGCGGCGTATGCGCTGGCGAAGCACGATGTCGTGATCGTGAGCAATGCTGCATCGCTGTTGATCAACCTCGGACTGCCGCGTCTCGCGGCGGCGTATGCGCGTCGCCTGATCGCCCTGAGCGACGGCGACGCGCGGCAGGCGATCAACGCGGTGAACGTGCTGTATGCGTCGCTGCATCTGGAAGAGGCGGCCGCGTTGTTGCGCGATGTCGGGCGGCATCGGCCGTACGGGCAAGACGACGTTTTGATGACGCAGCTCGATGGTTTGTCGGCGTCTTTTCGCGCCAGCGGCGTGAGCGTCGAGATGCGCGTCGCGCTGATGGAAACGGCGGTTGCCGCGATCGAGTCGGAAGGGTATGCGGTTCGTTATGCCGCGCCCGGATGACACGCTGCGCTACGAGCTTTATGTCGACCAGCCAATCGGCCAATGCGCCAAGCTGGGTTTCTCGATCGCCACCTGGCTGACCGAGAAATTCGATCGCGCGTATCCGGAGTTGATCACGTTCGTCTGTAGGCCGCTTGGGTCGTACGTGCCGGCGGGAAACCTTATCGAGTTGGCGGCATGAGCATCGATACGTCCGACTTGATCGGGCTCGCGCAGCGGTTGGTGGCGGGCGATCGCGAATGCGAATGGCGCTCGGGCGCGTCGCGTGCGTATTACGCGGCTTACCACAAGGCGCTTGGCGTAGCGGACGACTGTTTGCCGCCGAGTCCTTACGCAACGGGCGTGCATCAGCAATTGACCGATCGATTCCTCGCGGAAGGGCGAAAAGGGACCGCGCTGGCGTACAAGCTGGTCGACCTGAAACGTGTCAGAACGCATCGGCAACATGATGGCGGGCGCGATCGGCGCGTTGCCGATCACGTCGGTGATCGTGCGCAGCTCGGCCAACGTGCATGCGGGTGCGCAGAGCCGCTGGTCGTCGTTCATTCACGGCACGTTGCTGCTGGTGAGCGTGTTCGTGCTGACGAGCGTGATCAACCTGATTCCGCTCGCCTGTCTCGCCGCGATCCTGATCTTCACCGGCCTCAAGCTCGCCAAGCCGTCCTTGTTCGCGGCCGTGCTGAAGCAAGGCTTCGAACGCTTCGCGCCGTTCATCGTGACCATCGCAGGCGTGTTGCTGACGGATCTGCTGATGGGCATCGTGCTCGGCATCGCGTGCAGTCTGGTGCTTGCCGTGCGCGCCAATCTGAAGCGGCCGATCACGATGGCGCAGCACGACGACCACTATCTGATCTCGTTCCGCAAGGACGTGTCGTTCCTCGGCAAGGTCACGCTCAAACATCATCTGCATTCGATTCCGGACGGCGCGACCGTGATTCTCGATGCATCGCGTGCGGACTATATCGATGCCTTGCGCCTTCAGTTCGCGATCCGGCGGCGCGGCGCGCTTCTTCGGATCGAGTTGCTCGACGGCTTCGAGACTGAGCAGCGTCTCCAAACTCGCGACGATCGCGAGCGTCACGGCGAGCCCCCACACATCCGGATTCACGAGTTGCGCGAAGTTCGGCAATTCCAGCGCGTTCGTGAACGCGCCGAACGATTCGAGCGACGGCAGCGCCACGCGATGCTGCGACGGCAGCACGAAGCCCGGCGCGATCATGTCGAGCAACAGCGTGATGCCGATACCGACCGCGACCACCGCGAGCGGCGCGGGCACGGCGCGCACCAGCGCGAAGCGGCGCATCGCGCGCGTTTCCCAGCCGGCTAGCATCGCCAGCGAAATCAGCGCGACGAGACAGGCGGCGATCGAAAGCGGCCCGAACGGCGTATCGAAGGTGCCCGCGCCCGTTGCCGCCGGTGCGCCTTCATTGGCGAAGCCGAGCGCGAGCGGAATCTGCTTGATGACGAGCAACAGGCCGATCGCCGCGAGCATGCCCTTGATGACCGACGTCGGCACATAGGCCGCGAAACGTCCCGCCTTGAGCAGGCCGAAGCCGAACTGGATCGCGCCCGACAACAGCACGGCCAACAAAAACGCCGAAAAGCTGCCGAGCCCGGCGATGCCATCGACGACGATGACGATCAGCCCCGCCGCCGGCCCGCTGACACTCAGCTGCGAGCCGCTCAGCACCGCCACCACAAGACCGCCGATGATGCCGGACAACAGTCCCGCGAACGGCTCCACGCCGGATGCATTGGCGATGCCGGAGACACAGCGGCATCGCCACCAGAAAGACGACTGTGCCGGCAAACAGATCGCGCGGAAAATCCGCCAGAAATTTGCTTAGGTTCATGTGCGTTCAGAGCGAGTTGGGGCGTGCGGCATGGCTTGAGCCACGCCGCATGCAACATGCATTGGGGGACGAGAGAGAATCAGCGGCCGGTGGTTTCGGCGGTCTGGAGCAGTTCCGCTGGCGCGTGCCCTTCGTCGTCGTAGCCCGACGCGAGCACTTTGAGAAGGCCGTCATGCAGGCCGAAGATCCAACCGTGTACGAGCGGCGGCGCATCGCGATCGCGCACGATCGGCGTCTGCCGAAGCAGCCGCACTTGTTCGAGCACGTTGAGTTCGGCGAGACGATTGGTGCGCGCATCGAGTTCGCCGAAGGTATCGAGCTCCGCGCGATGCCGCTCACCCAGCGCGCACAACGGCGCGATGCGCCGGTTCACATGCGGCGGTTCGTTCGACAGCGGCAGCAGCGATGCGCGCACGCCGCCGCGGCCGCACACGATCACATGATCGACCTTGAGCACGCGCACGGCGTATTCGAGCACGCTCAGCGTGTTGTCGTCCGATGGGTGGAACAGATTGGCGATGTTGCGATGAACGAACAGATCGCCCGGGTTGGCATGCGTGACCGTCTCGGCCGGCACACGGCTGTCCGAGCATCCGATCCACAGCACCTTCGGGCTCTGCCCCTGCGCAAGACGCGGAAAGAATTGCGTATCGGCGTGCGCGGTTTCGCGTGCCCAGGCAATGTTTTCTAGTGTTCCGTCCCAGAAATAACTTTACATAAATCCAACATGTTCTATGATCGACTTATGGTGTGCGGGAGACGATCGTAGGACGTAAGGGAATCGAGGTTCTCGTGTCCAATCTGGAGCGAGAAC
>NZ_LFJJ01000207.1 GCF_001189365.1 Candidatus Burkholderia verschuerenii
ACCGGGTGTTCGCACTCGACACGACGTACATTCCCATGGCGCGCGGCTTCGTGTATCTGATGGCGGTAGTGGATTGGGCGAGCCGCAAGGTTCTTGCGCACCGTGTGGCCATTACGCTGGAGGCGATGCATGCCGTCGAGGCACTGGAAGAAGCATTCGCCCGCTATGGACATCCTGACATCGTCAACACCGATCAGGGCAGCCAGCTCACGGCGGGCGCATTCACCGAGGCGGTGCTGGGCAGAGGGATTCGGCTGTCGATGGACGGCAAAGGCGCTTGGCGCGACAACGTGTTCGTCGAGCGCGTCTGGCGCAGCATCAAGTACGAGGAAGTCTATCTGAGGGCCTACGAGTCGGTCAGCCACGCCCGGCGCTCCATCGGCGACTACATTGAGCTATACAACCAGAAACGGCCCCATTCGAGCCTGGCTATCGTCGCCGAGCTGTTTGAACGACAGCAACAGCGGTTGCAGCTGATCGAAGGGCTTGAGCAGCGGATCGGGCGCGACACCCGCATGCAGCGGATGTTCGTAGCTGATGCGGCTCCTGGCCATCAACGCCTGCGCTCGCTGACGAGATACTTGAGGAACTGCTGCGCGCCATCGGTGTTGTGCGCGCTCTTCATGATCGCCGCGCCCGACACGTTGACGAGACTGCCCACATCGCCATTGCCGTAGTGATACAGCGCGCTGCGCGTGGCCTTGTCGCCGAGTTCGGCATGCAGACGCGCCCAGTAGTAGTCGTTGATGACGCCCGTCACCATGCCCCCGCGATTCACGGTGGCGACCACACCTTCGTCGTCATCGAAAATCTGCGCGTTGGTCTTGAGGCCCTTGAGCCATTGCAGAGTCTGGTCCTGGCCCTTCAGCGCGAGCACGGCACTCACGAGCGGCAGAAAATCCGCATCGCTCGGGGCAATACCGATCTTGCCTTTCCACTCGGGTTTGGCGAGATCGAACAGCGAAGGCGGCAGTTGCGACGCCTGGATCTTGCCCGTGTTGTAGGCGAGCACGCTCTCGCGCGCCGTCACGCCGACCCAATCGCCCATCGGGGAATTGAAGCGGGCGGGGATGACCGCGAGCGTCGCCGGATCGACCTTGGTGAGCAGGCCTTTCTCTTCGAGCAGTATCAGCTCGGGCGAGCTTTCTGTGAAGTACACATCGGCGGGCGTGTTCGCGCCTTCCGTCACGAGTTGCGCCGCGAGCGCCGACCCTTTGCCGTTGCGAATCTTCACGCCGATGCCGGTCTGCTGCTCGAAGTCCTTTGCGAGCAGGTTCATGACCTGTTCGTGCTGCGCGTTGTAGACGATGATCGAAGCGGCATGCGCGCTTGCCGCGATCGACAGAGACAACATCACCACTTGCGACAATTGCCGCCACGGGACCCACCGCGATTGAGACATGAAGCCTTTCCTCTTGACGTGTTGTTTTACGGGCGTCGATGCCCGCGCTCATGCTTCGAACGGTGCCGCGCCGATATACAAGCCTTACTTCGCGCCGGGCGGCAACGCGAAGATCGCGCTGCCCACGTGCGTCGTGAACTGGTTCATCATGTCGAACTTCGCGGGCTTGGAGTTGATCGGAATGAGTCCCGTGCGCGGGTCCGACTGATGCGCGATGAAGATCAGCCCCGCGTCATACTCGGTCTCCTGATGCCACGCGGCGGCCAGCGCTCGATATAGAAATTGGTGCCGTCGTTATACGAATACGAGCGGCGCAAGATCTGCATGCCGCTGTTGGTCATGTGATTCGACAATCGCACATGCGAATTCTCGGCGATCACGGTATTGCCGTCCTTGTCGACGGCGTCGAGGTCGACCGGATCGAATTCGTTCTTCTTGCCGATCGGCGCGCCGCTGTACTTGTGACGCCCGAACACCTGCTCCTGAAAGCCGAGTTCCATCGTGTCCCAATGTTCGAGCGTGATACGAATGCGCCGCACGACCGTATAAGTGCCGCCCTTCATCCAGACGACATCGGCGCCATCGGCCCAGACGAACTGGCTCATCGCCTTGCGTTGCGCCGTCGGCGGATTGTTGGTGCCGTCCTTGAAGCCCATCAGGTTGCGCGCCGTCTGTCCCTTTGGGCCGGAGAGGAAGCCCGCCTGACCCCAGCGGATCGTCGTGACGTTGGCAATCGTGCCCATGCGCGCCAACTGGTGCACCGCGTGAAACGCGACTCGCGCGTCGTTCGCGCAGGCCTGAGTCATCAGATCGCCGCCGGTCTTTTCTGGCACCAGTTGATCGCCGTTGAAGCGCGGCAGATCGACGAGCGCGGCGGGGCGCCTGGCCGCGAGGCCGAAGCGGTCGCGTCCTTCGCTCCTCTTGAAGAGGCCGGGGCTGAAGCCGAACGTGATCGTCAAACCCGATGCGCCTAGGCCGAGCATATCGGCGGAATCGGGTGCCGGCTGATCATCGGGCGTAGCGAGCGCGGCGGCTGTGTCGCCGCGCGTCATGCGGGCCGCCGCCTGTGTCCATGCGCGCAGCAGCGCCACGAGTTCGTCGCGGCTGTCGGTCTTCACGTCGAGGGCTGCCATGTAGGTATGGCTCTGCTGCGGCGTCACGATGCCCGCCTGATGCAAGCCGTAGAACGGCTCGGTCTGCCGCTGCGGGTCGTCTGCCGGGCGCGTGTCAGCGCTGCATGTGCGACGCCCGCCGTCGACGCGAAACCCGCCGCCGCGCCTGCCTTCAGAAAACCGCGCCGGCCGAGGCGACGCGGTGTATGATCGTCTTTCATGCTGCTGCCTTCCTTCGCGTCAACCGTTGCGTCACTTGGCGATGACGAGCGTATTGACATCGTCCTGCACGTAATAGAAGCCGTCGCCTTCCGGGGTCATCGCGATGCCGAACAGGTCGCAATTTCCCGGCGGGCTTTGCGCCTTGTCGGTATCGATCCAGCGCGCGTAAAGTTGGGGGGCGAACAAGCTAAAGATGAATTGCTATCATAAGCCTACGGGTTATGTAGATTTATGACTTGTGCGATATTTGGAATATGGACTTGGCTGACGTTCTCAACGGTGGAGCTTTCGTGTGCTCCGCCGACTGGTTATCGTCGGGGGCTTCCCGGGCGTCGCAGAAGAAGTTCAAGGTATCGTCGTCTTTGATTTTGATGTGCCAATGGCCGACACAGTACTTGGCGTCGGTGAATTCCTCCCGCCAGCGCTTCGAAAGCCTTTCGATCCACGCACGCCCTTCGGAGGGTATTTGCGGCGAAGCGGCCAGTTGCTGCAACATCTGTAGATAACTGGAGTCTCCCCGGTGAGAGGTGGCTGCAACGTGAGCGTTCCAGACCAGCACCACTAGCTTGTATACCTCACGCACCACGGCGATCGGTGTTTCTTCGGTAATGGCCTCGGATAAAAGTGGCTCGCCGAAGTCCAGGATCGTTTTCGAGATCTTATCGGTCTTGCCCACGCTTGCCTTATTCATCGTTTTGTTCCGGTAGATTGAATCAAGACACAAGGTAAAGATGTCCATCCTCAGGTTCAGGTGTGCCAGGTTTCGAGCCCACGATGACGGGCATCAGCCAAATCAGCTTCCGCAACGACCGACCGGGACCATGAACCTGATTGCGCCAGTGACCGCTGCGCCAGTGGGTTGCCACCTGCCCATGCCCCGAAGGATGAATACCGAGGGCGCTGCGCTGTTCCACGATACGTTTTCCACAAATGTGAACATGAACGTAGCCCAGCGATGTCAGTTTTGACTTGGCGCGCATTTTTTCCTTGTCCTTCCCTGACAGCACTTTCTGCTTGAGCGACTCCGCCGTCCCCGATGGCCAAATAGTATCGATATCATCGGGATAAGCCGCGACGTAGCACAGCGCGTTGACCACAAGTTGTAGCGCTGCCTTGTAGACCGGGAATCGACGATTGTTGATGTCCTCGCGTACAGTTGCCATCTCGGGCCCGACATCCACGATTCGTAGTCCTTCTGGCATGGTGGTACCCATGCTGGCCAGCATGGCCTGCATGGCCGCTGTGATGTCGCCTCCTGCTTTTGCTTTCCGATTGTGCAAGGTGGCGAGTCGATCCGACAGCACGGTATCGATGGCAGTGGCCAAATCCGTCGATCCAAAGTTGCCGACGAAGTCCTGAGTGTATTCCGCCTCCGGAAACAGATACCAGTGATTCGACAGTCCTCGATCGGCGGGAACCACCGTCACGGTGAAGCGCAATTCTCCACTGCGGCCTCGCTGTTCTATATACGCCCCGTCCACCAGCCATCCCGGTTCAAGCTCCAACTCCGCCTGCGGCCCAAAGTGCAGGTATTGCGATGCGTAGGGCATTTTGATGCTGGCCAGTGGAATGTCATCGATATCAGTTCGCGCGAGCATCTCCGTCAATTCGACCGGGAAATCCATGATCTGCCGGCCGGCCTGAACGAACCGGCCGTAGGCCGTGGCGAGTGTCCTTTCCGACTCGGAGACTCGCGAAGGCGATTGGTGCGAGTCCTTCTGCTTGCGGGGGAACCGCATCGATCGAATGTTCAGCTCGAGCATCACGAAGCGCACGATCTCGTTGATCTGCTCCAGCGTCAATATACCCGATACCGGTTCCACCTTGTGCGGTAGAACTTGCCAATGGATTCGGCATACTCCCGGTAGGCTTTGAACCGCTCGGGATGGTATCGATACAGTGGCGGCTCGGGTTTTTCGGTTGCTTTAGGCCTGCAGCGGTATTGCCTGTTATCGAACAGGAAGCCGATATCCGCGAACGCAATCACTGGATCGTCAACCTCATCGGTCCAACGATCCCACACGACGGGACCGCCTCGCATGTCATGCCAGCCGATTTCGATAGTGACTTCGCGCCCGTGGTTGGTCACCGCGACATAGCTCTCGAAGGCGTCCATTCCCTCCAGGAACGTACACATCTCTTCGAGACTGCTTTCGACCCGCTCCATTGACGCTTCCTGCGAGGGCGTGCCCACCCAATTGATCAATCCCTCGGCGTTTATCGGATCAAATTCCGCTTCGAAGTGGAGCACTTCGTCTGCGTTGGTTTGGATACTTCTCGTTAGTAATCGAACGTCGTCCGTGTACCCGTCGGCCAACAGGACGATCAAGATTTCCATGTACGTATCGGTCGAGATTTTTCCTGTGGGTTTGTGTGCCATACGTTCCGTTCGCGATAGGGCCCGCGCTCGACCCGACAGTACTCCTCGACTCCGTCGTTGGTCCAGCGCGACGTCGAGACCTTGGGCAGTCTATGCCTTGCGTGCCCCGAACGCTTGATCAAACTGCCGGGCCCGCTGCACCTCGTCGCTGTGCAAATAGGTCGACGTCGTCGAGATCGAGGCGTGCTGCAGGTTGTCGCGCACCATGATCAACTCGGCGCCCCGCGCCAGCGCGTGCGACGCGTGCGTGTGACGCATCCAGTGCGGGCTTGCGCGGCGGAGCTTCTCTGCGGTCGCTGGCCGTTCGTCCTGGATCGCGTCGGCCAGCCACTAGCCACTAGCACGAAGAACCGGCGTAGCACGCACCAGAGCCGCCTGGGTTCGATGCCCGCATCGTCCTCCTCGAGGCTCCCGACGAGCGACGTCGCCGGATTCCAACGTGCCGGCGTGACCGGCAGTCCACGCTGCACGAGATACTGATCCAGAGCGGTTCTGGCGAGCGCCGGTAACGTCACCTTGCCGAGCACGTGCAACCAGTGATCGCCATGCTCGTCGCGGCGGATGTCGCCGAGCGTCGCGCCGACCAGCTCGCTCGCGCGTAGGCCGGTCGCGTAACCGAAATCCAGCAGGAAGCGCAGACGCTGCGCGGCCGCTACGCTCCAGCCATACGACCACTCGAGGCCGTCGGCGAGCGCGCGGATCAGCAGCCACTCGCCTTCGGAGAAGCCCCGGGATACATCCAACTCGGCGCGCTGCGCGTGGCTCTTGACCTTGACGCCGGCGAACGGGTTCGCGAGCACGTAGCGCTGCTCGACCAACCAGCGAAACAGTGCCGACAGGACATTCAGGGCGTAGGCCGCCGAGCGGGCTGACAGTGGGCCAGTGAACGGCCGCCATTCGATGCTGTGCCGCGGCCGTGACGGTCCAACCCAGCGATCGCGCGGCGTCGGCCGCCGCAGGAAGCTCCGGTAGGCGATCGCGTCGTCGGTGGTGAGCGACGACAGGGCGCTGCCGCGCTCGACGATCGCCCACAAAATCAGGCGTTCGGCTTCTTTCCGGTAGGCGCGCGCGTGGACGCCGAATCGTGCAGCGACAGCCAAGACTGGATCGCCGCGTAGTCGTTGGATGCGTTCAGCAGACAGGCGGTTTGCGGCGCACGGAACTGTCCGCGCGAGCCGTCGACGTCGTGCGGCACGCGCAGTTGTTCCCACGGCACAACGTTGCCGACCGGCGTTGAGGCGATGAGGGCTCGTGCGCGTTCGGTCAGCGCCGGATGCGCGGCGAAGAACGCTTCGATCCGACGCGCGCCGGCGACGCCGAGTCCGGCGATTGCGGACCACCAGCGGCGTCGACGCGGAATCCGCACCGTCAGGTCGGCCAGCGTCCGAATGGCGTGGGCGTGCAGCGCCGCGGCAATGCGCGGCGGCAGCCACTGGTCGACCGCGTCGGTGATCAGCGGCGCTGGCGCAGGCAGATGGCGGAGCGTTTCGATCGCCCGTGCCACACCGTCGCCTGCGGTGTTCGTCGGACGATCGCCGAAGACGGCCGCCAGGTCTGGGCGATGGCGAATCAGCGCGTACGCGATGAGCTGCCGGCGAATCCGGCCGAGGATGCCGCGCGACGATGCGCCGGCTGAGCGCCGTTCACCCAGATAACGAACCACGGCGGCCCGCGCGTCCAGACCAACGTACCAGCCGCGCAGGGCCGCGAGCTCGGCCTCGTCCGGAAAGTCGGGGGATGCCTCGTCGCGGGGAGGGGTCTCATGCATTTCCATGCTCGCCAATTTGAATCAGAATCGATGATAGAACGATAATACCGGTTATCGTTCCAATAGTAATTGAAAGCCGGCGTAACGTCATTGACGCACCGCTATCTCATTGATCGTCGTCCTGTTCGTCGTCTGGATAGAGTGCTTCAAGCGGTTCCAGCACGGTTCGAATGCGTTGAAGTTCAATCAGATAATCGTCGATGAGATCAAGTGCATCCAGCACCTGTTCAACGAAGGTACCTTCTCGTCCCGACGTGACAATCGATGCCCCGTTTAGAATCGTGTGCGCCATGCCGTGGATAGCCAGTAGGTCATCCCGCAATCCTTCCGGATCATGGAGCCGCACTCGTAGCCGATCCAAAACGTCAACGCCATTTAGTAGCGTCGTCGTATCGTAGTGTTGCTCGAACTTGGTCAGAGCAGCGGTGTCGACGTCGCCGAACACAGTGGTCGTGACGGTTAGGCGTGCGTTCATGGGACGTGTCCTGCATACTGATCGTGAATCGCCCGTCCGAACAGTGGATCGTGAATCCAATCTTCAGGGCGTCGGTACAAGTGTAGTTTGTAGCGGCCGAACCGGCGGACGTTATGTGTCGGGTACGGACATAGAAATTCGATGTCTTCGAGCTGAATCTTCTCCCCTTCGGCGACCATGTCGCGCAGCACCCGCATCATGTCCACCGTGTTCTGTAAAATCACAGCGCTTGCGATCAAATCGTTATAGCGGAGACGTTTTTGCTGCTCTTCCGGATCGTTTACAGGGATGACGTCGCCGCCGAAGGAGAACCATTTCGCGAAGCCGTTGTACGACTCGATCTTGTTTGTATTGGCAGTAACATCCTGCCGTAGCTCACGGCTGCCGATCCATTCGAGCAGATAGACCGTGCGCACCACATTGCCGAGCTCGCGCGCGGCCAGATACAAGCGGTTCTTGCGACTCTCGGAACCCAGTCGGCGCAGCAGCAGCGGCGACGAAATTGTCCCCGCCTGGATTGACAGCGCCACCTGCATCAGCTCCTGCCAATGGCGCTCGATTAACACCCAGTCGATACTCCCAGTGAACAGCTTGTCGATGTGCTTGTACTTGGTCTTGCTGTTCGGCCTGTACAGCACCAGGTCTTTCCAGTTCCGGATTCGCGGCATCAGTTTGATACCGAGCAGGTGCGTGAACGCAAACACGGCCGCTGACTGGCCCTGTGTATCGGCGTGTACGGTGTCGGCCTGGACGGACAGGCCCGCCTTCATCAAGCCTTCGATCACGTAGATCGCTTCCCAGATGCCAGGCGGGATGAAATGCCGGAACGTCGCGATATAGTTGTTGCCGACGTGCCGGTACGCGACTGCGCCCATCTTCCGGTAGCGAAAGTGATACCCGACGAGAAGGTTGTTATCGTAGAAGTCGTATTGCGTACCGTCGGCTGCAACCGTCTTGCCGTCGCCCCAGTGTTTTGGCAGATCCAACCGTAGGTAGAGCTCGATCAGTTCGCGCTGGGCTGTTTCGAGTTTTTCCAGACTTATGTGCCGATGATTGGCGAACGACAGCATGTGCGCGGTCACGTCGCTGTCGAGGTGACGTGCAGCCTGCGTCGGCCCGAGATTGCAGCCCATCGCGAAGATCGTCAACAGGTAGCGCTCCGAGGCATCCTTGATCTGCGGATCGCTACCAGACAGCGGCCCGAAGTGACGCGTGAAATGTGTCCAGTGTTCGATATTCGCGAAGATGTCCAACACATTGCGCGTCGGTAGCCGTGCATTGATGCGCTCCTGCAGCGCGCTCGCGGGTATTTCTTTCGCGACCGGTTTGTGCAGGACTGGCTTGCCTTTCGCATCGATCGTGACATGACCGGCCAACCCGGGAAGAGCATCGTCGAGTCGCTTCGCAGCATCCGTGAGCCACTGTCGCAACTGCGCGATGAAGCCGCTCGCGTCCGCCGGCAGATTCAGCTTGGCGCAGTAGTCGAGTAGAAGCTGTTCACACTGACGCCACGGCAGCAAGTGGTCCCGATAGTCAGCATACGCGTCGGACCCGGACACGCAAAGATCGCCGACCCGCAGTTCCTCGGCCATGTACGAAAAGACGCACAGTTCCAGATAGCGTCGGTTCGTTGGTGGCCCGTCACCGTGCGATCGACGAACGAGCTTGCGCCAGCGGCCAGATGCGAAGCTGATGTCGACGTCAGCGTCGATCCATTCACGGTGTTTTGATTCATTTTCCAGGACGTTCGTCAATGCGTCGAGAAGTGTGTGAACTTGACTGGTCGAATTCCATTCAAGGGCGCTGGCAAGCCGTATCATGACTGAGCGGTGCGCCTTGAAATGCTTCCAGAGCAACGGCAGGTAGTTGCGGCCGCTATACGCGCGAATGGCCGCACAGCTCTCGCGCAGCGGCTCGAGGTTGCCGCTCGGCGCAAGCAACTGCCGAATCGCCTTGGCGATCGCAGTCTCGTCGGCTTCATCGGCCAGAATATCGACGACGCCGTCCAGCAATACGACAAGGTCCTCGATCTGATCGATCAAGAGATCCAGATTCTGAGTGCGCCGGTAGACCGGCAAGGAGTAGGTGGTGAAAGTCCACTGCGATGAAGGAGTAGCGAACCACATCGGCCCCGAGCCGTGCGCAGGTCACCGCGAGGTGGTCGGCGAAGCGTCGGCAG
>NZ_LFJJ01000208.1 GCF_001189365.1 Candidatus Burkholderia verschuerenii
GCAGTTTCGCTCCACGCTTCCTCCCCACGGTCGGTCGCCCTTCCGCAGTTGCGCTTCACTTCGCTCGCTGTGGTCAACTTGCGGCGGGACTTGTACCCGCAAGAGTGCGCCCATGCTGGGCGCACAAGATATCCACGCGGAAGGCGCGGACGTCACCGTCAATCTCGGCGATATCGTCTCCGGCGCGCTGCATCCAAGCGAAACGGCGGACCTGTTGATGACCATCGCCTTGCCGACTATTCGCGGCAACCACGAAAGACAGCTCCTGACCCAACCACGCGCGGACCAAGGTCTGTCAGATCGCTGGGCGCTCGATCATCTGAGCGCCGATCAACTCGCGTGGATCGAAGCGCTACCCGTCACACTCGATCTTCAGGACAACGTTCTGTTGGTGCACGGAACGCCGGACAGCGATCTGGACTACTTTCTGGAAACGGTCGATGAAAATGGATTACGCGCGGCAACGCCGGAGGAAGTCGAACATCGCGCGACGAACGCGCGCACGGAGTTGATCCTGTGCGGCCACACGCATCTGCAACGTTCGATGAAACTTCGCGACGGGGACGTCTGATCGTCAATCCGGGCAGCGTCGGACTGCAAGCGTATGAGGATGCGCATCCTTATCTGCATCGCGTGGAAAACGCGACGCCGCACGCCCGCTACGCCATGATCACGCAAGGCGCGTCGGGCTGGGACGTCTCTTTCCGCGCCGTCGAATACGACTGGGAGCGCGCCGCGCGCGAGGCGCAGCTAAATGGGCGCATGGACTGGGTCGCCGCGCTTCGCAGCGGACATCTCTAAGCAAGAAAAACAAACGGCGACCCGGTCACCCGGATCGCCGTCGAACTGACGTCTTAAAGGCTTACTTCGCCTTCCCGACGTTCGCGTTAGCGCTCGCCACCGCCGTCATATTAATAATCCGTCGCACGGTCGCGGCCGGCGTCAGAATATGCACGGGCTGGCCGCGCCCAACAGGAACGGCCCGACCGTCACGCCTTCGCCGCTCACCATCTTGAGCAGGTTGTACGTGATGTTCGCCGCTTCCACGTTCGGCATGATCAGCAGGTTGGCTTCGCCGGTCAGCGTCGTGCCGGGGAACGCCGCCTTGCGCACGGCTTCGGACAACGCTGCATCGCCGTGCATCTCGCCGTCGATTTCCAGATTCGGCGCGCGTTCCGCGATCAGCTTGCGCGCTTCCGCCATGCGCTTGCTCGACGCGCTCTGCACGCTGCCGAAGTTCGAATTCGACACCAGCGCGACCTTCGGCTGAATGCCGAAGCGCTCGATTTCACGCGCCGCGAGAATCGTCATGTCGGCGAGTTGCTCGGGCGTCGGCGTTACGTTGACGTAGGTATCGCTGATGAAGATATTGCGGCCCTGGAGCATCAGCAGGTTCATCGCCGCGAAATTGTCCGCGCCCTTCGCCTTGCCGAGCACCTGATCGACGAACTTCAGATGATCCTGATACGTGTCGATGAGACCGCAGATCATGCCGTCCGCATCGCCGGTATGAATCAGGATCGCGCCGATCAGCGTGTTGAACTTGCGCAGCGCCGCCTTCGCGCTGTCCGGCGTCACGCCCTGACGCGCCGCGATATCGTGATACGCCTGCCAGCTCTTTTGGTAGCGCGAATCGTCTTCCGGATTCACGATCTCGAAATCGACGCCGGGCTTCAGCTTCGAGCCAATCTTCTGCAGACGCATTTCGACGACCGCCGGACGGCCGACGATGATCGGCTTGGCGATCTTCTCCATCAGCACGAACTGGGCAGCGCGCAGCACGCGCTCGTCCTCGCCTTCCGCGAACACGATGCGCGCAGGCGCTGCCTTCGCCGCCGCGAACACCGGGCGCATCACCATGCCCGTGCGATACACCGTCGCGCCGAGCGTCTCGCGATACGCGTCCATGTCCTTGATCGAACGCGTCGCCACGCCCGAATCCATCGCGGCTTGCGCGACAGCCGGCGCGATCTTGATGATCAGACGCGGATCGAACGGCTTCGGAATCAGATACTCCGGACCGAATTCGAGCGAATGGCCTTCGTACGCCTTCGCGACTTCATCGCCCTGATCGGTTTCTTCCGCGAGTTCGGCGATTGCGCGCACGCACGCGAGCTTCATCTCCTCGGTGATGGTCGTCGCGCCCACGTCCAGCGCGCCACGGAAGATGAACGGGAAGCACAGCACGTTGTTCACCTGGTTCGGATAGTCCGAACGGCCCGTCGCGATGATCGCGTCCGGACGCACGCGCTTGGCTTCTTCCGGGCGGATTTCCGGCTCCGGATTCGCCAGCGCCAGAATCAGCAGCTTGTCGGCCATGGTCTGAACCATTTCCGCCTTCAGCACGCCCGCGCTCGAACAGCCGAGGAACACGTCGCAGCCGTGCATGGCATCGGCGAGCGTGCGCGCGTCGGTGGTCGCCTGATAGCGTTCCTTCGATGCATCGAGATTGCCGCGGCCTTCGTAGATCACGCCCTTCGAATCCGTCACTAGCGTGTTCGACTTCTTCAGGCCCAGATCGACCAGCAAATCCAGACACGCGATCGCCGCCGCGCCCGAGCAAACGAGCTTCACTTCGTCGAGCTTCTTGCCGACCATTTTCAGGCCGTTGAGAATCGCCACCGATGCGATGATCGCCGTGCCGTGCTGATCGTCATGGAAAACGGGAATCTTCATGCGCTCACGCAGCTTCTTCTCGATATAGAAGCATTCCGGCGCCTTGATGTCTTCCAGATTGATGCCGCCGAGCGTCGGTTCGAGCATCGCGATCGCGTCGACGAGTTTGTCCGGATCGGTTTCGTCCAGCTCGATATCGAACACGTCGATGCCCGCGAACTTCTTGAACAGACAGCCCTTGCCTTCCATCACCGGCTTGGCCGCGAGCGGGCCGATATTGCCGAGACCGAGCACCGCCGTGCCGTTCGTCACGACGCCGACGAGATTCGCGCGCGAGGTGTACTTCTGCGCGTCGAGCGGTTCGTCGAAGATCGCCATGCACGCCGCCGCCACGCCGGGCGAATACGCGAGCGACAGATCGAGCTGATTGGAGAGCGGCTTGGTCGGCGTCACCGAAATCTTGCCGGGACGCGGATTCTGGTGATACGCGAGAGCGCTTTGCTTCAGTTGTTCGTCCATGATTGACCTGAGACGTTTGGGATTTATTTGAACAGGGATCACACGCCGGCGACTGCTCGACATTGAGTGCGGGCTGTGAGTCTATGGACCAATGTTGTCAGTCGGCCGACGCGCCGGGTAGACGCATTCGTCCCGTCGGAAAGGATGAATCCGACGGGCGGAGCCGTTGTTATTTTTTGGGACAGTCAGTGTACACCGCTCGCTCCAAATGGCGCGAAGCAGCATTTGCGGGCGTTTTCGTCGGATGAAGCGGCGCGCTCAGTCCAGTTCCGCGCCGCGTTTTTCGGGGATGAGAAAGAGCGTGGCGAGCACATCGAGCAGATAGATCGACGCGAGCAGCGCCAGTGCGATGGCGAACAAATATTTCGCGGCGAGCGCGCCGACCACGACCGGCCCAAGCCCGCCGACCGCGCGCCCGATATTGAACAGCACGTTCTGCGCGGTCGCGCGCGCTTCGGTCGGAAAGATCTCGGAGATCAGCGCGCCGTAGCCGCCGATCATGCCGTTGACGAACACGCCCATCACCGCGCCGCCGATCAGCAGCGCGCCCGGCGACGTCAGATTCGAGTACACGAAGACCATCGCGACCACGCCGATCTGATAGGTGAGAAACGTCGGCTTGCGCCCGAAGCGATCCGCCGCGACACCGAACAGCCAGATGCCCGCCGCCATGCCGAGCACGGTGACGGCCGTCCAGACGCCGGATTTGGTCAGCGAATAGCCGAAGGTCTTCGACAGATAACTCGGAAGCCAGATCATCAGGCCGTAATAGCCGAAGTTCTGCACCGAACACAGTACGATCACGCCGATGCTGGCGCGCGACGTGCGAGCATCGGCGAACAGGCGTTTGAGCGGAAACGCGCGCGGCCTGACCGTCTCGGTCGCGGCGAGCGCGCGGCGCTCGATAAAAAGCGCCGGTTCCTCCACGCGACGTCGCACGAAGAACGACACGACGGCCGGCACCAGTCCGACCGCGAACATCCCGCGCCAGCCGATGACCGGCAGAAGCAGCGGCGTCAGCAGCGCGGCGGCGAGCACGCCGAGTTGCCAGCCGAGCCCGACATACGACGACACGCTCGCCCGCATCCGCGCGGGCCACGCTTCCGCGACCAGCGCCATGCCGATGCCGAACTCGCCGCCCAGCCCGACGCCCGCGATCGTCCGATAGACGAGCAGATCGCCGTAACCCTGCGACAGCGCGCACCGCACAGCCCGGTGAACACGGCGAACAGGAGAATGGTCCACGTCAGCATGCGCACGCGTCCGAGATAGTCCGACAGCACGCGAACACGACGCCGCCCGCCACCGCGCCAATCAGCGTCCACGTGACGAGCGATCCCGCCTGCGTCGGCGTGAGATGCAGGTCCGCCGCGATCGCCGGCAACATGAAGCCGAGGATCAGCAGATCGAAGCCGTCCATCGCGTAGCCGAGCACGGACGCGATCAGCGCGTGCATGCCGTGGCGCGTGGAAAACGAGGAAGGAGTAGCGGAATTCATGGGGCGATGCGGATCGAAAGTGCCGCGAGTGTACGGGCGCGCGGCCCGCGCCGCCAATCGGACAAAAGTCGGGACAAAAGTTGCGCGCTGCTCGAACACGGCTCGCGGGCAACGGCCTGCTCGGGTAAAATGGCGGGCTACGCGCGCAGGAAACGCCAAACTTCGGTTCGTTTCGTGTCGAAACCTGCGCCAAAGGCCCGCGCGGCCGCCTCCCGCTTTCCAAGCGTCACATCAAGTCCAAGGATTCGCCCATGACAGGCTTCGATCGCCAGACGATCTCCGACACCACCGCCAAGATGCTGCTCGAAGTACAAGCGGTGCACTTCAACGCCGACAAGCCGTTCATTTTCACGTCCGGCTGGGCGAGCCCGGTGTATATCGACTGCCGCAAGCTGATTTCTTATCCGCGCGTGCGTCGCGGCCTGATGGAAATGGCCGAAGCCACCATCCTGCGCGACGTCGGTTACGAGCAGATCGATGCCGTCGCCGGCGGCGAGACCGCTGGCATCCCGTTCGCGGCGTGGATCGCCGATCGTCTGATGGTGCCGATGCAGTACGTGCGCAAGAAGCCGAAGGGTTTCGGCCGTAACGCGCAGATCGAAGGCCTCCTGACCGAAGGCCAGCGCGTGCTGCTGGTGGAAGACCTGACCACCGACAGCCGCAGCAAGATCAACTTCATCAACGCGCTGCGCACGGCGGGCGCAAAGGTGGATCACTGCTTCGTGCTGTTCCACTACAACATCTTCAAGGAAAGCGTGTCCGTGCTGAAGGACATCGACGTCGATCTGCACGCGCTCGCCACCTGGTGGGACGTGCTGCGCATCGCGAAGCAACAAGGTTATTTCGAAACCAAGACGCTCGACGAAGTGGAGAAATTCCTGCACTCGCCGGCCGAATGGTCGGCGCCGCAGTAATTAATCGCTGCAAAAACAAAAAGCCGCTGATTTTCGTCAGCGGCTTTTTTGTTTTATGGACCGGGATCGCGCATTAAATCGGATTGGAGTTCGAGAGCGGCGCATCCTGAAGCGTGCCATCGCCGGTATAAGCAGAGAGATTCATTAATCCGTTGCTTTGAGCATATTGGAACAGTTCCGAATCGCGCTCGATACCGAGTTTTCGCATCGCCGTGTTCTTTTGCGTGCTGATGGTTTTGATACTGCGTCGCAATTGCGCGGCGATTTCGGTAATCGTCATGCCCGACACGAACAGGCGCACGACTTCCAGTTCGCGCTTCGACAGGATGACGCTGCGCTGCTGGCCGCTCGATCCCATCGCCATGCTGTCGAGCGCCGCCTTGACGGACGGCCCGAGGTATTCCTGACCGCGCATGACGTGCTGGATGGCCCAGCCGATGTGGTTCATGTCGTCGGCCTTGTTGATGACCGACATCACGCCGACCTCGCGCAAACGTTTGAGCAGAGCCGGATTCTCGAGCATGGTCAGCACGACGAGCTTCACGCGCGGAAATTGCCGCCCGATGTAGCCGAGCAGCGGCATGCCGTCGCCGTAAGAGCCGCCGGGCATGGCGAGATCGGTGACGAGCACGTCGCACGGCGTCTTCTGCAGCGCCTGGATGAGTTCGGTGGATTGACGCGCCTGGCCGACGACATCGACTTCGGGGAACTTATTGAGCGCCTGCGCGGCGCCAAACAAAATCACCGGATGATCGTCTGCGATGATGACTTTTATTCGCTGGCTCATTTGTTTTCCCTGTTTCAACTGTGATCGGAGGTCCGGCGAATCAATGTCAGATTGCTCATTCGTTGATCGAAATTGTGCAAATTCATTGATGACGGTGCGCCAATGAATGTACGCCTTTTAATGGCGCTATAGGTTAAGTCCCAAGGATCAAGCTTTTAATGCTTTGTTGCAATGTTAAACTGCAACTTCACACAAAGCGCATCCGTGAGACAAAAAACATCGTTGCAGACAGCGAAACGCTGCTATATCGCGCGACGCTACTGACAGGAGAATCGGGCCATGCGCCTTGCATGTCGAATCGTGAGTTCGGGTTATCGCGTGGGGTTCGCGGTTTGCGTCGCGAGTGCGGTGTCGCTACTGTCGCATTCGCGCGACGCTTCGGCCGATCCCGCCTTCACGGTGTCGAGCATCGATCTCGCGCCGGGTAAGACGATCGGGCGCGATCTGCTGTTCGACAATTCCGAGTGCAAGGGCGGCAACCGTTCGCCGCAGTTGTCCTGGCGCGGCGCGCCCGAGCAGACGCGCAGCTATGCCATCACGATCTACGATCCCGACGCCCCCGGACGCGGATGGTATCACTGGGCGGTGGCAGGCATTCCCGTCGGCGTCACGCATCTGGCCGGTAACGCGAGCGCGTCGGGCGCGCTGCGCAAGACCAGCGCGGTCGAAGCCCGCAACGACTGGGACACCGATGGCTACGGCGGACCGTGCCCGCCCGCCGGCAAGCCGCATCGGTACGTGGTGACGGTGTACGCGCTGCGCACCGACGATCTGCGTCTGCGTCAAGGCACGCCCGCGCTGATGTTCGAACACGAAATCCGCACCGCATCGATTGCCACGGCGCAGCTGACTTTTACCGTCGGCCGTTAGCTTCAATCGTCGGAATTGTTTCGCCGGAGCGTGCGCTTGCGCCGGTAGGCCGACATTTGGCTTTGCTAGACTGGCCTGAACCGTGAGCCGCCCGCGTCTCGGCATGGAGTCCGGCCGCTTACCCACGCTTGCACGATTAGAAGCTTAGAAGCGAGTCCATCGCGCGTCTGTCCCTGCATCTCGCGCCCCGCGGCCTGCGTTGCCGCCACGGGGCCGCGTCGTCGGCGCGCATGGCCGCGACAGAAGGAACGCCATGCCGAACATCATCATCGTTTATCACAGCGGCTACGGCCACACGAAACGCGTCGCGCAAGCCGTGCTCGCGGGCGCGACCGAAGCCGGCGCGAACGCGAAACTGTTGCCCGTCGGCGACATCGACGAAGACGCGTGGGCCGAACTCGACGCCGCCGACGCCATCGTTTTCGGCGCGCCGACTTACATGGGCGGCCCGTCCGCCGACTTCAAGAAGTTCGCCGACGCCAGCTCGAAGCCGTGGCTCGCGCAAAAGTGGAAGGACAAGATCGCGGCGGGATTCACCAATTCCGCGCACATGAACGGCGACAAATTCCTCACGATCTCCTATTTCGTCACGCTGGCGATGCAGCACGGCATGATCTGGGCGGGCGCGGGCATGATGCCGTCGAACACGAAGGCCGCGACGCGCAACGACCTGAACTTCGTCGGCGGCTTCACGGGGCTGCTCACGCAATCTCCCGCCGATGCCTCGCCCGAAGAAGCGCCGCCGCCCGGCGATCTGGAAACCGCGCGCGCGTTCGGCGCACGCATCGCCACCGTGACGGCGCGCTGGAGCGCCGCGCAGCCGGCCTGAACGGGCGCATCGACACGCGTACATCAACCCGTCTCGAAATCGACTTAGAATGTCGGTTTTACGGCAGGCGCACGCGCGCCCCGAACCAGCGAGATCGAGATGACCACGAAAGTATTTGTCGACGGACAGGAAGGCACCACCGGCCTGAGGATTTTCGAATACCTGTCGGAACGCCGTGACATCGAAGTGCTGCGAATCGAAGAGGCGAAGCGCAAGGATATCGAGGAGCGCCGGCGGCTGATCAATGAATCGGACGTGACGTTCCTGTGTCTGCCGGATGTCGCGTCGCGCGAGTCGGTGTCGCTGGTCGCGCCCGACAACGATCGCACCGTCGTGATCGACGCGAGCACGGCTTTCCGTATCGACGATTCCTGGGCCTACGGCCTGCCGGAACTGGCGCGCGCGCAACGCGAGCGGCTGCGCACGGCCAAGCGCATCGCGGTGCCGGGCTGCCACGCGTCGGCGTTCGTGCTGTCGGTGAAGCCGCTGGTCGCGGGCGGACTCGTGCCGGCCGATTTCGCCTCGCACGCGTATTCGATCACCGGCTACAGCGGCGGCGGCAAGAAGATGATCGCCGAATACGAAGCCGGCGGCGATCCGCGTCTGAACGGGCCGCGCGCCTACGCGCTGGGCTTGACGCACAAGCATCTGCCGGAAATGGCGGCGCACACGGGTTTGAAGCGCGCGCCGATTTTCACGCCGATCGTCGGCCCGTTCCTGAAGGGCCTGGCCGTGACGACGTATTTCTCGCCGGATCAGCTGACGCGGAAGGCCAAGCCGCAAGACGTGCGCGACATGTTCGCCGAGTACTACAACAACGAGCCGTTCGTCCGCGTGATGCCGTTCGACGCCGACAGCAACCTCGACGCCGGCTTCTTCGACGTTCAGGCGTGCAACGACACCAATCGCGTCGATCTCTTCGTGTTCGGCAATGACGAGCGCTTCGTGACGGTCGCGCGGCTGGACAATCTGGGCAAGGGCGCATCGGGCGCGGCGATCCAGTGTATGAATCTGGCGATCGGTGCGGACGAGCAGGCAGGGCTCGCGCACTAAAACGCTTATCCCGAAAGACAAAAAAGCCGACCTGAGCGTCGGCTTTTTTTCGCCCGGGGAAACGGAACGCACGGGCAATCGGCATAGGGGCGGCCAGCAAGCTGGCCGGTCCCCTGCCACACCACCCTGCCACACCACCCGGCGTGCGGGTCCGCACCGGGCGGTTCGGGAAGTTGAGGTTATGTGAGGCGAGGCATGCC
>NZ_LFJJ01000209.1 GCF_001189365.1 Candidatus Burkholderia verschuerenii
TGCTGATACAAGCGCAACCGGCATCAGTGAGATGCTTCGTGCCGTGCTCGAGCCGTATGCGGGGAAACTCGCACGTACGGTTCTTCGGGGGCCGCGTTTCCGAGAGGGAACGTGGCTACCCTCTAAACAACGGGTCTGTCCCGTATTTCGATACGGCGGCGGCTGACATGATGCCGCAAAACCCTTGCCTGGCGGGCATTTGACGTACATCGCGCGTAATTTTGAGATATCCGCAGGTTCGGCGCCGGGCGATTTTCGTTCCGATTCGCGACCTGCTGATGTATTTGCCTGCAGATATCGAAAAAAATTCCCCCGAATTTTTTATTCCGCTAGCGATCCCGCCAAAGAACGCTTGACCTTCCAATCATTGGAAGGCTGATACTGCATTCATCAGGGATCTCGCGATCCCGGCAAGATCGGAGCGTTATATATGTCCACCGCATCCACCGAACACCCGCGCACCGCCGAATTCGCCGTCAGCGGCATGACGTGCGCGTCGTGCGTCATGCGCGTCGAGAAAGTGCTCAAGCGCGTGCCGGGCGTCGAAAGCGTCGCCGTCAACCTCGCGACGGAAAAAGCCACCGTCCATGTGAGCGATACCGTCAGCGACGATCAACTCGTCGCCGCGATCACCAAAGCCAGCTACGAAGCCGCGCGCATCGAGCCGGAAGCGCCGCCCGCCGTCGCGCCCGCGCGCGGATGGGACGGCGAACTCGCGGCCGTCGCCGGGAGCGCGATCGTCACGCTGCCGCTGCTCGCGCCGATATTCGGCCTCGGGCTGTCGCCGTGGCTTCAGCTGGCGCTGGCGAGCATCGTGCAATTCGGCTTCGGCGCGCGTTTCTATGTGGGCGGCTATCGCGCGATACGCGCGCTGGCGGGCAATATGGATTTGCTGGTCGCGCTGGGGACATCGGCGGCGTGGGGCGTGTCGGTCTATCAGATGATCGCGCACAGCGGCGGCGGCATGGCGCATCTGTATTTCGAGGCGTCGGCGGTCGTGATCACGCTGGTGCGCTTCGGCAAATGGCTGGAGGCGCACGCCAAACGGCAGACCACCGACGCGATCCGCGCGCTCAACGCGCTGCGTCCGGGTACGGCGCGCGTGCGCGATGCCGCCGATCCGTCGCGCGAACGCGAGATGCCGCTGGCGGACGTGCGTATCGGCGATATCGTGATCGTGCGGCCGGGCGAGCGCGTGCCGGTCGATGGCATCGTGCGCGAAGGCCGCACGCATATCGACGAATCGCTGATCACCGGCGAAAGCCTGCCGGTCGCGAAGGAGCCCGGCGCGCGCACGACGGGCGGCTCGATCAATCGCGAAGGCGCAGTCGCGATCGAGACGACGGCGATCGGCGCGGAGACGACGCTGGCGCGCATCATCCGGCTCGTCGAATCGGCGCAGGCGGAAAAGGCGCCGATCCAGCGGCTGGTCGATCGCGTGTCGGCGGTGTTCGTTCCGGTGATTCTCGGCATCGCGCTGGTGACGATGATCGGCTGGATGCTGCACGGCGCGGACGTCGAAACCGCGCTGCTGAACGCGGTCGCGGTGCTGGTGATCGCGTGCCCGTGCGCGCTCGGCCTCGCGACGCCGACGGCCATCATGGCGGGCACGGGCGTCGCCGCGCGTCAGGGCATCCTGATCAAGGACGCGCAGGCGTTGGAGCAGGCGCACGCCATCGAGATCGTCGCGTTCGATAAAACCGGCACGCTGACGGTCGGCCGCCCGAGTCTCGTCGCCTTCGATACCGCGCCGGACGTGAATCGCGACGACGCGCTCGCGATCGCCGCCGCGGTGCAGCGCGAAAGCGAGCATCCGCTGGCGAAGGCGGTGGTCGAGGCGGCGGCGTCTGGCGTCGCTCAAATCGCATTCGATGCAAGCGACGTGCGCGCGATCGCCGGTCGCGGCGTGGAAGCGCGCGTCGGCGAACGGTGCGTGGCGATCGGCAGCGGCCGCTGGCTCGCGGAATTGCACGCCGATATCTCCGATGCGCTCGCCGACCGCGCCCGCGAACTCGAAGCGCAGGGCAACACGGTGTCATGGCTGATCGAACGTCGCGACGCGGACAACGCGGCGCTCGCGCTGCTCGCGTTCGGCGACACGGTCAAGCCGACCGCGCGCGCGGCCATCGAACGTCTTGCGGCGATGGGCGTGCAAAGCGCGCTCGTGACGGGCGACAACGCGGGCAGCGCGCAGGCCGTCGCGCGTGCGCTCGGCATCGCGCCGGAGCGGGTGTTCGCGCAGACGCTGCCCGATGACAAGGCGCGCGTGATCGCGCAACTGAAGGCATCGACGCACGGCATCGTCGCGATGGCGGGCGACGGCATCAACGACGCGCCCGCGCTCGCCGCCGCGGATATCGGCATCGCGATGGCGAGCGGCACGGACGTGGCCATCGAAGCGGCCGGCATCACGCTGATGCGCGGCGATCCGGCGCTCGTGGCGGACGCGATCGATATCTCGCGGCGGACGTATCGCAAGATCCGGCAGAACCTGTTCTGGGCGTTCGTCTATAACCTGATCGGCGTGCCGCTCGCCGCATTCGGCATGCTCGACCCGATGTTCGCCGGCGCGGCGATGGCGTTTTCGAGCGTGAGCGTGGTGACGAATGCGTTGTTGTTGAGAAGGTGGCGGGCTCAGGCGGGGGGCGTCGCGAGCGAGGCACGCGCGGGCAACCCGATCACCCGCCCCGCATAACGCGCCTCCCCCTTCTCCATCACCGGATGCGCCGCGATTCTCTGCGCCACGTCCTCATCGAACGATGCGCCCTTTGGCGCGCCGCTCGTATCGATATGCATCAGCATCTGTTCGCAGGCGGACACGGGTTCGTCGCCATCGCCTTCGAACATTTCCAGATACAGATGAATGCGCTTGCGATCGACGCCGAGCGCCAACGCATCCACCCGCACGGCCGCGCCTTCCTTGATCTCGCGCAGATAGCTGACGTGCGCCTCCAGCGTGTACAGCGTGCGATGACGCGCGCTGCGCCCCGCTTCGTCCAGCCCGATGCAATCCATGAACGCATCGGTCGCGAGGCTGTAGATCAGCATGTAGAACGCATCGCGCAAGTGGCCGTTGTAGTCGACCCATTCGGGCTTCACCGTATCGCGATAGATCGTGCTCGACATCGTCGCTCCTTGCGCGCTTAGTCTTCGATGCCGTGACGCGCCTTCGCCTGCGCGATCGCCTCGATCACGCTCGCGATGCAATCGTCGCGATACCGTTCCAGTTCCTTGATGCCGCGTCCGTTCGTCTGACGCGACGTGCCGTCCACCACGCGATCGATCAGCTCGTCGGTCAGCTTGGGCGCGACGAGTTTCGTCCACGGCAATTCGAGCGCGGGCCCGAACTGCTGCATGAAGTGTCGCATGCCCGCTTCGCCGCCCGCCAGCGTGTAAGTCAGGAACGTGCCCATGAAGGACCAGCGGATGCCCGCGCCGTAACGGATCGCATCATCGATTTCGCCGGTCGTCGCCACGCCGTCGTTGACGAGATGCAGCGCCTCGCGCCACAAGGCTAGGCTTCGAGCAATCGATCGGCGACGAAACCTGGCACTTCCTTGCGCACCTTCAACGGCCGCATGCCGATGGACGCGTAGAAGCTCATCGCCGCGTCGATGGTTTCGCCCGAAGTGCGCTCGCCGCCGAGCACCTCGACCAGCGGCAACAGATACACCGGATTGAACGGATGGCCGACGATGCATCGCTCGGGATGCACCGCGCTCGCATAAAACTTGCTGGGCAACAGCCCCGACATCGACGAACCGATGATCGCCTCGGGCTTGGCCGCGCGGCTCACGCGTTCGTGCAGCGCGAGTTTCAGCTCGACGCGTTCCGGCGCGCTTTCCTGAATGAAATCCGCATCGGCGACGCATTCCTCGACGGTCGCGACCACGCGCAAGCGATCGGGCGATGCACCCTTCGCCAGTCCCACGCGTTCGAGCGCCGGCCACGCATTCGCGACATTGGCGCGCAACGCGGCTTCCGCGCCCGGCGCCGGATCCCACGCGGTCACGTCGAGGCCATGCGCGAGCGCGCGCGAAACCCAGCCGCTGCCGATCACACCCGCGCCGAGCGCGGCGAATTGCTTCACTTGCATGTCGTGGTCTTCCTTTGGTTCAAACACAATTCAGGCAAATTGTTCGAGTACGCGCTTGTCGAGCAGACGTTCGCCGCGCGGCCGCAGACCGAGCTTCTTGCGTCCTTCGGCAGGCGTCAGCGCACGTCCGCCCAGACGCTCGATGATCTCCACCGCGCGCTGCACCAGCGTGCCGTTGGTCGCGTGGACGCCGCGATCGAGCCAGATGTTGTCTTCGAGACCGACGCGCACGTGGCCGCCGAGCAGCATCGCCTGCGCGACCATCGGCATCTGCATGCGGCCGATGCCGAAGCCCGCCCAATGCGCGCCGGGCGGCAGGTTGTCGACCATCGCCTTCATCGTGCCGGTGTCGGGCGGTGCGCCCCACGGAATGCCCATGCACAACTGAAAGAGCGGCGGGTTGTCGAGCAGACCTTCTTTCAGCATCTGATTGGCGAACAGAGATGGCCCGTATCGAAGATTTCCAGTTCGGGCTTGACGCCGAGTTCCTGAATGCGCTTGGCACCCGCGCGCAATTGCGCGGGCGTCGAGACATAGATGTAATCGCCATCGCCGAAATTGAGCGTGCCGCAATCCAGCGTGCAGATTTCCGGCAGCAGTTCCTCGACATGCGCGAGACGCGTCAGCCCGCCGACGAGATCGGTGCCTCGACCGAAGCGCATCGGGTCTTCGCCGGGGCCGATCTCCAGATCGCCGCCCATGCCCGCCGTCAGGTTGATGATCACATCCACGTCCGACGATCGGATGCGATCCACCACTTCGCGATACCGCGCGGGATCGCGGCTGCCGCGGCCCGTTTTCGGATCGCGCACATGGCAATGCGCGACGGTCGCGCCCGCGCGCGCCGCTTCGATGGCCGCCTCCGCGATCTGCTTCGGCGTGACGGGAATGGCCGGATGCTTGCTCGTGGTATCGCCAACACCGGTGACCGCACAAGTGACGATGACGTCGTAGTTCATGATTTAGTTCGGATAGCTATTCAATTGGTTTGGAACAGGTCCGTCGACTGAGCAACGGACCGCCTGATCACAGACTCAAATACTGCTTCACCGCCGGCAGACCGTCCTTGCCGTCCACCGTCTTCACGCCCGCGAGCCACGAATCGAGCAGTTGCGGGTTCTTCTTGAGATACGCCTTCGCGGCATCGGCCGGACGCTCTTTGTTCATCACCGGTTGCATCAGGCGATTTTCCAGATCGGTCGTGAAGCGCAGGTTCTGAACCAGCTTGCCCGCGTTCGGGCAGCGCGTGAGGAAATCCGGATTCGTCAGCGTATAGACGCGCGCTTCGCCGTAGTTGGGACCGAATACTTCGTCGCCGCCGGACAGATAGTTGAGCTTCATCTGAATGTTCATCGGATGCGGTTCCCAGGCGAGAAACACGACGTGTTTCTTCTCTCGCGCCGCGCGTTCGACCGTGACCAGCATGCCCGCCTCGCTCGATTCGACCAGCTTGAAGCCGCCGAAACCGAACTGGTTGGTGTCGATCATCTTCTGGATTTTCGCGTTCGCGCTGCTGCCCGGTTCGATGCCGTAAATCTTGCCGTCGAGTTCGTCCTTGTGCTTCGCGATATCCGCGAAAGTCTTGATGCCCGCGTCGTAGGCGTAGTTCGGCACGGCGAGCGTCGCCTTCGCGCCCTTCAGATTCGGCGGCTCCAGCTTGTCGATGGTCTTCGCGTCGAGGAACGGCTGCACCGCCTTTTCCTGCACCGGATACCAGTAGCCGAGCGACACGTCGATCTGCTTGGCCTTTAGGCCCGCGAGCGAAATCGGCACGGAGGCGACGGTCGTCTTCGGCGTATAACCGAGGCCTTCGAACAGCACGGACGCGAGCGCCGTCGTCGAGGTGATGTCGGTTCAGCCGATATCGACGAAGCGCACGGTCTTGCAGGTTGCATCGTCGGACCCGGCGGCGCGGGCGGGTTGCATCGCAAGGCCGGCGGCGGACGCGCCGATGAGGAGCAAAGTCGGAAGAAGGCGTTGTCTCATGGCGGAGTTCCCGTGAGGTTTTCTTGGAGGACCGGTTCGTATTGCCGGCATGACTCAAAATTACCGCCGCATAAAAGCGCCCGAACGACTGGTAGCGACCGGGAATTGACTGCCTGCGACGCCCGCTTTGTCCGTCGCGCTTAAGGTGCAGGCCCGATTGCGCACGGTTTTTGCAATGGTTAACGTGGAGATATCGCTGTTTCGGCGCTTTTTTCCATTCGATGCCCACTCCACAAGACTTCCATTTCCTGCTGCTGCCCGAGTTTTCGTCGATCGGCTTCATGTCGGCGATCGAGCCGCTGCGCGTCGCGAACCGCTTCAGCGGCGAGTTGTATCGCTGGCATATCGTTTCCGCCGATGGCGGCCCGGTCGCCGCGAGCAACGGCATTTCGCTGAACGCGGAATACGCGATCGACAGCGTGAAGGATCCGCGCACGGTGATCGTCGTATCGGGATTCGAGCCGCTGGCCCGCTATACGCGCGCGATCGGCGACTGGCTGAGGCGGCTGGATCGGCAAGGGCGCGACGCTCGGCGGCATCGATACCGGTAGCTTCATTCTGGCCGAGGCGGGATTTCTCGCGGGCAAGCGCGCGACCATGCACTGGGAAGCAGCCGCGGCGTTTTCGGAGCGCTATCCGTCGATCGAAACGAGTCAGGAATTGTTCGAGATCGACGCGCGGCACATTACCTGCGCGGGCGGTACGGCGTCGATCGACATGATGCTCGATCTGATCGCGCGCGATCACGGCGCAGAGCTGGCCGCGCAAGTGTCGGAGCAGTTCGTGGTGGGACGCATCCGGCAGCGCAGCGATCATCAGCGCATGCAGATCGCGGCGCGCTAAGGCATCCACAATCGCAAGCTGATTCAGGTGATCGGCGTGATGGAGCAGCACATGGAAGAGCCGCTCTCGCCCGATACGCTGGCCGAATCGATCGGCGTCACGCGTCGTCAGCTCGAACGCCTGTTCTGTTCATCGCTCAAGGATACGCCGACGCATTTCTATCTCGGCCTGCGTCTGACGCGCGCGCGAACTGCTTCAGCAAACCGACATGTCGATTCTCGCGGTATGCGTCGCGTGCGGCTTCGAATCGCCGTCGCATTTTTCGCGGACGTATCGCGTGCGTTTCGGCACGAGCCCTCGACAGGACCGCAGCGCATTGCGCGCCGTGCATCCCGCGAGGCTCGCGGCCGCCTGAGACTCGCAATGCGCCTTAGAACGAATGACGCATGCCGATCCGCACATCGGCCTGGGTGTTCGACGTCGACGGCGTGAAGCTATAGCCGATGACGGCATCGACCGCGACGCACGCAGATAGTCGCCGGAGATATACAAGTCCGTGCGTTTCGACAGCAGATAGTGCAGCCCGAGCGATCCCTGATTCCAGTGATTGCCTTAAAAGCGCGTGTGCTGATAGCCGCCGTACAGCGCGAGATCGGGCCTGAAGTTATAGGACGCACCTGCTTCGTACACCTTCATGTACGACGTCACGCCCAGTCCCTTGATCGACGTCCAGGTGAAATTACCCGAAAGCATCAGGTTGCCCAGCGTCCATGCGCCGCCGACCGCGAGCGCGCCTTGCCGGTCCACCGAAAACGGGTTCGCGCTGAACAGATCCGTGCGCGCGCCGATGGCCGGATCGATCGTCACGGTCGGCTGGCCGAGGAAAGTGTGCGCGCCGATCATCGCGTAAGGATCGAACGCGTAGATGCCGTTCGGGTTGTTCAACTGCGTATAGGCGACGCCCAGGTTGAAGGTGTTGCGCGCATAGTGCGCGCCGACGCTCCACGCGCTGTTCTGATGGAAGTTGCCCGAGACGTTGCCGAACGAATACACGCCACCGAACGTGAAGCCGCCGTAATCCGGCGACATGTACTTCACCGAGTTCGGCAGACGGTCGCCGTTCATGCGGTCGAAGTCGCCCTGGTGAATCGCGTAACCGCTGGCCCAGGCAGAAATGTTGTACAGGTAGACGAATTCCTCGGTCATATCCAGCTGATTGCCGAACGACACCGTGCCCCACTGATTGCTCTTGATGCCCACATACGCCTGACGTCCGAATTCCGCGCCGCCGAACGCATAGCGGCCGGTGCCGAGCCGGAAGCCGGATTCGAGCGCGAAGATCGCCTGCAGGCCGCCGCCGAGGTCTTCCGTGCCGCGAAAGCCGATCCGGTTGCCGTATGAAATGCCGTCGTCGAACTTGAAGACGTGCGCGAGCCGCCGCTGTTGTTCACGTAGGTGATGCCGGCATCGAGAATGCCGTAGAGCGTCACGCTGCTTTGCGCGTGCGCCAGCGACGATGCGCCGGCGGCCGCGCTCGCGGCAAGCGCCAGTCCCGCGAACTTCGATACGCGCGGACGCGCGCCGTGCGCGGCGCGTGCGGTGGATGCGGCATGTCCTCTTGTCATCTTGTGGTCCTCTTCTTGTGGGCCGACGGATCGGTGTGTCGTTGGCGACGTTTCGTTAAATGAAGCGCGGCCTCGCCGTCTCGCGCGGAGCGAAGCGGCGAACCACGTCTGTTGCGACTTGCGGGAAATGCTGAAGGCCGATGCTGAAAACCGCCGCTGACTGCCTGTCTCCGTGATGCAGGCGGCGCACTACGCGAAACACTAAATTTCAGACGACGTTGTAAAAATAAGTTGCCATATTGGTCGAGGCTCGACCGATTGCGACGCAAATCTGTCCACTTGCGACCGAGACCGCTGCCATCGGGCATGGAATCGGTTCGATTTCAGACCTGCCCGATATCGAAGCGCAAGTCTCCTGCGGATACTTCGGAATCTGTAAAAAAATCGCTTCAACCCAGACTCCGTATCTGAATCGAGCAAGACATGACTACCCGTTGTTTGAGCATCATCCAGTTCGACGCACCGCAAGTCCTAAACAATCACAAGCACTACGCCAGCCGCCTCGGCTACCAGCACGACACCGTGCTGCTTACCGGCATTCAGACCCAGGCGCATCGCCTGCTCCTCAAGTACGAAGCAATCCTGCATCATCTGCGCAACATGCCGGAGATGGCGGCGCTCGTGTGCTTCACCGAAGACTGTCTCGTGCTCAACCTTCATCCCGTCGAACCGATGCTCGACGGCCGTCAGCATCTGCTGGATGTCGCTCGGCGGAAACACGGGCAAATATCAGACCGCCGTGCAGGTGTGGCGCAACACGCAGGACATCCGCGACTACCTCGTCGGCCCTTCAGAATTAGTCGAAGTCAAGGGTGGCAAGGGGCCGCCGGAAGATCGTGTTTCCCAGAACTCCCAGAAGCAATATTGATCTGAATGGTTTCCTGGGAGTTTGGAACTTCGCCGATG
>NZ_LFJJ01000210.1 GCF_001189365.1 Candidatus Burkholderia verschuerenii
TTACCCGGAACAATGGACTCCAGTCGTCCCCATATCTCATCGGTCAGCAACATTCGACTCATCTTGATCGCTTACGCAAAAGATGAGATGTAAACACATTTCTTCAAATGTGAACAGAGCCTAGAGCAATGCCTATTCCGAGCGGCCCCATTAAGAGTCCCGCACCGAGTGCACTAGCAGTGCTGCTGATTGCTCCAAAAAGCGATAAACCACCGGCTACGTAATACGCTTTCGCCGCATTCGCATCACCTACTTTCGACACCCGTGTAGCTGCCGCGAGATTCACCGCTGCATCCGCAATCCCTCCCACCGCCGCAATCACACCCCCGGCCTTCACCAGCCCTTCACCCAACCCGATGACTTGGGAAAGCTTCGGCGTCAACTCCGTCCCCGCGCGTTGAATGAACACCTGTGCGGCCTTGGCCGGAATCTTGAGCGCCTGACCTGCCATTTCCGTGGCGCCGCCCATCATGCTCACCGATGCGCCGTAGAACGCGGCCACCACCTCCGGGTGCCGCGCGCCGACCTTGGCGTCGAGGTCCGCCATGCTGCTCTTTAGACTGTCCTGCAAGAAATACAGGCTGATCAGCGACAATCCGCCATCTACACCGTTGATGGACAAGCTCTTCAGGCTGCGAAAACCATCGCTGGCAAAGTCATGCGCAACCTTCCCGGCAACCTTGACGCCTTTCAAAACTTTGGCTACCTCTGGCTCAAGATTTTGCAGGCCTCCTGAAACTTCGCGCAGGACAGCATTGGCGTCAATCTTTAGATCGGCCCCCTTGGATACCAGTCGCCACATCGAATAAACACGCGACTATTCCGATTTGACCTGGAACTTTCCAATCGATTTCCTGCTTATTGCGCGAGATCCAAACCTACGATGGTCGCCTGCACAAGCGCTGGTTGGCCCAGGCGGCAATGCCCGCTGCGCAAGGAGATGCGAACTTCGCACGAAACCGCCTACTGGAGCCTGTTTATCCAGACGCGTGGTCAGAACAGGGACATGACGAATAACGCCATGCCGATTAGTGAAAGGACGGCACTAGCGGAAGATCAAGCCGTCCTGGGACATTTGGGGGAAACTTGCTTGCCGGATCGCGTAACACGCACATCGCGTTACTGGCGGAGCGCCGCTCACGCTGTGCGTTGCTCGCGAAGGTGGCTGGAAAGGATAGGTCAAGCGTGAAGCTGCCGATAGAGCTGAAACGCTCGCTGACATGGGATCGGAGTACGGAGATTAAACGGCCTCCTCAGACTTTCGGTTTTACGAATCCAGCGGAAAAACTGGCTGAGGCGTTGGAGGTTGCATCGACTGGTTGAATCCGTTGGCGCTTTCTTTGGTTACTTTCTTTGCCGCCGTGTATAGACCGGAGACATAGGTAACACCTGTTCCAGGACATGGGTAACACTTCGGACGAATGGTTCGTCCGGAGTCGATCATGGTCTGGGATAGCAAAGACATCATGGAACTGCGACTTGAATTCGTGAATTTCGCCACACAGGAAGGCGCCAATCGACGCGCTTTGTGTACTCGATACGGCATCAGTGCGAAGACCGGTTACAAGTGGATCAGACGCTTCGAGCAAGGCGACACGAGTCTGGCCGATCGAAGCCGACGGCCGGTACACAGCCCCTTGCGTACCGCTGCCGAAGTCGAAGCACGGGTGGTCGAACTGCGTCATGCGCAGCCCGTGTGGGGCGCGGCCAAGATTGCCCGTCGCATGAGCGATCTGGGTTTCGACCAGACGCCTTCGCCGAGCACTGTAACGCGCATCCTGCATCGGCACGGCCTGATCACCGCTGAGCGCAGCACCGACGCTTTGCGATGGCAGCGCTTCGAACACGAACATCCGAACGACCTGTGGCAGATGGATTTCAAGGGCTGCATCGAGCTCGACAGTGGCCGGCGCTGCTCGCCCTTCACGGTGCTTGACGATCACTCGCGCTTCGATCTGGCACTCGATGCATGTGGCAGTACGCCCACGCGCGTGGTGCGCGAGCGTTTGCGCGCGGTGTTTCGTCGCTATGGGCTGCCGCTGCGCATCAACGCGGACAACGGTCCGCCATGGGGCAGCCCCGTGCGACCGGGGCAGTTAACGGCGCTGGCGATCTGGCTGATCCGCCTGGGCATCCGGATCTCGTACAGCCGACCGATGCATCCGCAGACGAACGGCAAAGACGAACGGTTTTATCGGACGCTGAAGGCTGAACTGCTCGCGGGTCGACACTTCAGGAACCTGAAGAGTGCTCAGCAAGCCTTCGATGCGTGGCGCCGCGTGTACAACCACGAGCGACCGCATCAGGCGCTGGGCATGGCTACACCGATTTGGCGCTATCGAACCAGCCCGCGACCGTATCCGGAACGGCTGTCGCCGATCGAATACGGCGACGCAGATGCGGTGGTTCGGGTGGGTATGAACGGAGAGGTGCGCTTTAAGTCGCAGCGCTTCAAAGTCTCCAGTGCGTTGGCTAACCTGCCCATCGCATTACGGGCCAGTAGCGAAACCGACGGCACCTATGACCTGTACTTTGCTCATCATCGAATCGATACGATCAGCTTGAAGGGCGGCGGCAAAAGGAGCTAAATGTGTTACCCATATCCTGACGCACCTGTTACCTATGTCTCCGGTCTGTACACGGCGGCAAAGAAAGTAACCCCTCCGCCGGGGAGGCGGTTACTGAGCAATAGAGCGCGACACCCGCAAAGCACCCTAAAGCCAAGTAACCGCAAAAAAACTAAGCACACAAAACCCGCGCATGATGCGCCACATGCTCCCCAACAAACGTCGAGATAAAGAAGTACCCATGATCGTATCCCTCATGCCGCCGCACGGTCACATTACGCCCGGCCTCCCGAGCATTGCGCTCGAAGATATCCGGATGAAGCTGCTCCGCGAGAAACTGATCGCCCAGGCCCTGATCGATGAGGATACCGTTCGCGAATCGCGACGCACTGTCGCCACGCACGAGTTCGCTCGCGTCATACTGCTTCCACGCTTCGCGATCGTCGCCGAGATAGCCGGAAAACGCCTTCACGCCCCACGGACACTGCGACGGCGCGGCGATCGGCGCGAACGCCGACACGCTCTTGAACAGATCGGGATTGCGCAGCGCCAGCACCAGCGCGCCGTGTCCGCCCATCGAATGTCCGAAGATGCCGAGCCGGTCTTCGCGCACAGGCAAGTCAGCGAGTACGGCCGAGCGCAAATCCTGCGTCACATACGAATACATGCGGTAATGCTTCGACCACGGCTCGCGCGTCGCATCGACATAGAAGCCCGCGCCGACGCCGAAATCCCACGCATCTTTCTCGCCCGGAATATCCGCGCCGCGCGGCGAGGTATCCGGCGCGATCAACGCGATGCCGTGCTCCGCCGCGTAACGCTGCGCGCCCGCCTTGATCGGAAACGTCTCTTCGGTGCACGTCAGGCCGGCGAGATAAAACAGCGCCGGCACTTTCGCAGCAGACGCGGCGGCCGGCAAAAACACCGAGAAGCGCATCGGCAGGCCGATGGATTCCGACTCGTGCTTGTAGATCCGCTGCACGCCGCCGAAACAACGATGTTCTTCCACGAGTTCGAGCATCGTCGTCTCCTTGCTTAGTAGATGACCACGGAACGGATCGATTCGCCCTTCTTCATCAGGTCGAAGCCGTCGTTGATCTGATCGAGCTTCAGATGATGCGTGATCAGATCGTCGATATTGATCTTGCCTTCCATGTACCAGTCGACGATCTTCGGCACATCGGTGCGGCCGCGCGCGCCGCCGAATGCCGAGCCTTTCCATTCGCGACCGGTGACCAGCTGGAACGGACGCGTGCTGATTTCCTGCCCCGCCGCCGCCACGCCGATGATGAACGATTGGCCCCAGCCCTTGTGCGTGCATTCGAGCGCCTGACGCATCAGCGTGGTGTTGCCGACGCACTCGAACGAGTAGTCCGCGCCGCCATCGGTCAGTTGCACGATATGGTCGACGACGTTCTCCGTCTCCTTCGGGTTGATGAAGTGCGTCATGCCGAATTTCTTCGCCAGTTCGACGCGGCCCGGATTGATATCGACGCCGATGATCTTGTCCGCGCCGACCATCTTCGCGCCCTGAATCACGTTCAGCCCGATGCCGCCCAGACCGAACACGACCACGTTTGCGCCCGCTTCGACCTTCGCCGAATACACGACCGCGCCGACGCCCGTCGTCACGCCGCAGCCGATGTAGCAAATCTTGTCGAACGGCGCGTCTTCACGGACCTTCGCGACCGCGATTTCCGGCACCACGATGTAGTTCGAAAACGTCGACGTGCCCATGTAGTGGAACAGCGGCTTGCCGCCGAGCGAGAAGCGCGAAGTGGCGTCGGGCATCAGACCCTTGCCTTGCGTCGCGCGAATCTTCTGGCAGAGATTCGTCTTGCGCGAGAGGCAGAACTTGCACTCACGGCATTCCGGCGTATAGAGCGGAATGACGTGATCGCCTTTCTTCAGCGTGCCGACGCCGGGACCGACATCGACCACGACGCCCGCGCCTTCGTGACCCAGAATCGCCGGGAAGATGCCTTCCGGATCCGCGCCCGACAGCGTGTAGTAGTCGGTGTGGCAGATGCCCGTCGCCTTCACTTCGATCAGCACTTCACCGGCGCGCGGGCCTTCGAGATCGACTTCCTCGATGGTCAACGGCTTGCCTGCTTCCCATGCGATTGCTGCCTTCGTCTTCATCTAACAGCTCCTTGGTTTCGGAAATACGGATGTTGTTCAGCGGACGACGCTCAGTACTTCGTAGCATGCGCCCATCGTGTGATAGTCGGTCTTGCCGGCGGGGCTTTTCTCGTCGCTGTATTGGCGGTTATCACGCGACAGGATGCGATACCACGCGCCCCATTTGTGATCGACGAAATGCTCCCAGCTATAGGCCCACAGGCGGTCGTAATCGTTCCAGTAGCGCACGGCGGCTTGCGTATCGCCCGCGCGTTCCATGCGATCCGCGAGCAGCGCCGCCGCCACGAGCGATTCCGCCTGCACCCAGAAATACTTGTCCTCGTCGTAGAACTTGCCGTCCAGATCGAAGCCGTAGACCATGCCGCCGTGCTGATCGTCCCATGACAATTCGATCGCGCGATCGAACAGTTCGCGCGCACGCGTCAGATGCCACGCCTCCGGACGATGCCGGTCGAGAATCAGCAGCAGCTTCGCCCATTCGGTCTGATGCCCCGGCTGAAAGCCCCACGGTCTGAAAATATTGGTTCGATCGCCCTTGTTGTAATCCCAGTCGATCGACCAGTCCGGCTTGTAGTGTTCCCAGATCAGCCCGCCCGCAAGCGATGCCTGGCGATTCACCATGTTGTCCGCCAGCAGCGCCGCGCGATCGAGATAACGCGTCTCGCCGGTCGCCTCGAATGCGGCGAGCAGCGCTTCGCACGTATGCATGTTCGCGTTCTGGCCGCGATAGTCCGACACTTGCCAGTCGCCAGTCGCTTCGTCTTTATACAGACCGTGCTCCGCGTCCCAGAAGTGCTGCTCCATCACGTTCCAGGTTTCATCGAGATAGCCGCGCGCTTCGTCGATGCCCGCTTCCACCGCTTTCGCATACGCGAGCACGACGAACGCGAGGCCGTAGCAATGGTTGGTCGCATCGGTGACGTCGCGGCCGTTCAGCGTCCACGCATAGCCGCCCGTCTGCGGATTGCGATGAAACTCGCGCAGATAGTCGATGCCGTGCACCACGCCGCCGCGATATTCATCGAGCTTGAAGTGCTTGCAGGCCATCGCGTAGTTGAAGACGAAGCGCGTGCTCGACACGAGATGCCGCGACGTGCGGTCGTAGATCGTGCCGTCGTTCTTGTAGTAGTGAAAAAAGCCGCCTGCCGGATCCATGCAGTGCGGATGGTAGAACGTCATCGTGCGCAGCGTGTGATCGAGCAGGAACGCGCGCGAACGGAAATCGGGTGAGGACATGGCTGAGTTCGATGGTGCGAAGTTTGTCGTAGATGAACCGAACATCACGGGCAGGTCAATATGATGCGGATGTTCAGGAGCCGATCGAGGTCACCGACCTTCGGGCGAAAGTGTAAGCGCTAACGCACGCCGCGTCAGAACCAGTCTTCCACGCGGCGATACAACGCGATGAAACGCGCGTGCCTTTCCGCGAGCGTCGCCTCAGCCTGAGGCATCGCGACGCGTGTCGTGACCGGCGCGAGCGCGGTCATCTCGTCGATGCGCCAGTGCCCCGCCGCGATGCCGCCGAGCAAGGCCGCGCCGCGCGTCGCCGCATTCGGGCAATCGACGGCATGCAGTTCCACTTGCAGCGCATCGGCAAGCAGTTGCCGCCAGCGCGCGTCGATGGAACCGCCGCCGGCGAGCCGCATCGACGTGAGCGGCGTGCCGTTGTCGCGGATCGCATCGAGTCCCGCCCGCAAGGCGAATGCCACGCCTTCGAAGGCGGCGCGCATCATCGTGCCGCGCGTGTCGTTCAGGCCGAGACCGAGCCAGCCGCCGCGCGCCGACGGGTTCATCCACGGCGATCGCTCGCCGCTCAGATACGGCAGAAAGCTCACCGACGCGCTGGCGTCGGCGGCAAAGGCTTCGTCGTAGGCTTCGCGCCACGACGCGAAGCCGAGCCAGCCGCGCACGCGTTCCAGCGCGACGCCCACGTTCTGCATCGCCGCCATGCGATACCACTCTGCATTGGCCGCGCGATACGTATGCAGGCCGCGCACGGGCGCGGGCGCATCGGCGCACATCACGACGATCTGGCCGCCGGTGCCGGTGGTCAGCAAGGCATCGCCATCGGACGACAAACCGCTTCCGAGCGCGGCGCACGGCGTATCGCCCGCGCCGACGGCCATCGGAATGCCCGCCAGCAGTCCGAGCGACGCCGCGGCCCGCGCGCTCAACGCCCCGCCGCTTTCATGCGATGCCGCCAGCGGCGCGAACCACGCGCGCGGCAAGTTCAGACGGCCGATCAGCGCATCGTCCCATTCGCCCGATGGCGCGGCCAGCGCGGTCGCGCATGCATCCGATGGATCGGTGACGCACGCGCCGCCGAGCGTCACGCGCAGCCAGTCCTTCGCTTACAACGCGTGACGCGTCGCATCGGCGATAGCGGGTTCGTTCAGCGCGAGCCAGCGCAGCAGCGGCCCCGCCATGCCGGGCGCGACGGGATTCGGCTGCGGTTCGGGCCAGGCATCGAGCAAGGCGCTCGCGCGCGTGTCGGGCCAGAGCATCGCGGGACGCAGCGCGCGGCCGTCGGCATCGGCCGGCACGACGCCGTGCATCTGCCCGGAGAAGCCGATTGCGCTGACCGCGTCGCGTTCCGTCGACGGCAGGCGCGAGGCGGCATCGACGAGCGCGTCGTACCACGTCTCGACGCGCGTTTCGGCCCAGCCGGGCCGTTCGCTCGTGACGGCATACGCCGCGCCGGAGGAGGCGATCTCTCGTCCGTCTTCATCGACGATGGCGAGTTTCAACGATCCGGTGCCAAGATCAATGCCCAGAAATCGCATGGAATTCGCACTTGAAAAGTCGTTAGGGAAAACGCGTAAGACAGGGGTTTACCCCGCCAAAATCCGCGACACACGAAAAACGGACTATACGCGCGCCGTGATTCACATCATAACGACGAGCCGAAGAAGGCAGCCTTTCGTCACACGACAAAAATCATCCGTCACGCGCCGAAGCCCATGCCCAAAGGGCTTGCGCCCGATGCAGCCGTTCGCGGCGCGCATTCCCCATATCGCCCCGCGAACGCGATCTATAGCGCCGGGTGGTCTTGTTGACGCTTTTTGATCCATCTAACTTGGAGGCCATTCCAAATGAGAGGCATATAGGAGAGAGACATGGCATCGAACAGAGTGCATCCCGTCGACGAGCGATTGCCGACCGGGCAACTGCTGACGCTCGGCATCCAACACGTGCTCGTCATGTACGCGGGCGCGGGCGCCGTGCCGCTGATCCTCGGCGCGGCGATGGGTCTCTCGAAAGATCAGGTCGCGTTCCTGATCAGCGCGGACCTGTTTTCCTGCGGCGTCGCGACGCTGATCCAGACGCTCGGTCTGTGGATCTTCGGCATCCGCCTGCCGGTGATCATGGGCTGCACGTTTGCCGCGATCGGCCCGATGATCGCCATCGGCACGAATCCGTCGCTCGGCATTCTCGACGTGTTCGGCTCGACCATCGCGGTCGGCGTGATCGGCATTCTGCTCGCGCCGATGATCGGCAAGATGCTGCGCTTCTTCCCGCCCGTCGTGGTCGGCACGGTGATCGCGGTGATCGGCCTGTCGCTGATGGGCGTGGGCATCAACTGGGCGGCGGGCGGCGTCGGCAATCCGGATTACGGCAATCCCGTGTATCTGCTGCTGTCGCTGGTCGTGCTGTCGCTGATTCTGCTGATCAACAAGTTCGCGCGCGGTTTTATCGCCAATATTTCGGTGCTGCTCGGCATCGTTGCGGGTTTCGTGATCGCCGCGCTGCTCGGGCGCGTGAACATGGATGGCGTCGCGCATGCGCCGTGGGTCGGCATCGTGCTGCCGTTTCACTTCGGCATGCCGCATTTCGATCCGCTCTCGATCGCGACGATGGTCATCGTGATGTTCGTCACTTTCATCGAATCGACCGGCATGTTCCTCGCGGTCGGCGATCTGGTCGAGCGTCCCGTCGATCAGAAAGCGCTGGTGCGCGGCCTGCGCGTGGACGGTCTCGGCACGCTGATCGGCGGCATCTTCAACTCGTTTCCGCATACGTCGTTTTCGCAGAACGTCGGGCTGATCGGCGTGACGGGCGTGCGCAGCCGCTTTGTCTGCGCGACCGGCGGCGTGATTCTCGTCGTGCTCGGCCTGTTTCCGAAGATGGCGCAGGTCCTCGCCTCGGTGCCGCCGTTCGTGCTCGGCGGCGCGGGCATCGTGATGTTCGGCATGGTCGCGGCGAACGGCATCAAAACGCTGTCGCGCGTGGACTTCACGAAGAACCATCACAGCCTGTTTATCGTCGCGGTCAGCGTCGGCATGGGCATGGTGCCGGTGGTCGCACCGAAGTTCTTCTCGCAACTGCCGCATGCGCTCGAACCGATTCTTCACAGCGGGATTCTGCTGGCATCGGTGTCGGCGGTGGTGCTGAATATCGTGTTCAACGGCGTACGCAAGGAACGCGATGCGCGTCGCGAAGCGCGTGAAGCGGCGCACGAATTCGAAGGCGCGGCGCACGCCGGCGACGGACACTGAAACAACGAAGATTCCCTGGCAGGGTGCTTGCGTTGAGCGCCGCGGTTCGCCGCGGCGTTTTTTGTGCGCCCAGCATGGGCGCACTCTTGCGGGTGCAAGTCGCGCGGCAAGTTGACCACAGCGAGCGAAGTGAAGCGCAACTGCGGAAGGGCGACCGACCGTGGGGAGGAAGCGTGGAGC
>NZ_LFJJ01000211.1 GCF_001189365.1 Candidatus Burkholderia verschuerenii
GCTCAACGTCATGCCTCAACCTCTACTCGTGCGCTGCAGACCTGGCTGAGATGTGCGTTTACGTCTGCACCAGACTGCGTCGTCGGGTCCATTCCGGCAAATTCAATTTTGCAGGCCAGACTCAATAGCTACCGGGCGGCGGCTGCCAACCCGGCGGAGGAGGCGGTGGCGGCACCGTGCGCACGGCGCCGCGCACCGGCACCTTGTCGCCCGCCGCGTACATGCATTGCAGATACGAATAGTCGTAACGCTGCTGCACGTTGTAACCCGACGTCTGCGCCACGCCGACGCCGAACGCGCTGCCGGTCAACAGGCCCGCGCCCGCGCCGATGGCCGCGCCCGAACCGCCGCCGAACGCCGCGCCCGCCGCCGCGCCGAGCGCGGTGCCCACCACGGCGCTGCCGACCGCGCTGGTCGTCGCCGCCTGATTGGCGTCCACGCCGCCGACCTGCTGCAGCGCGAACTGGCGGCACGAACCATCGTCGGCGCGGAATTGATCGAATGTCTTGCCCGAGCCGGGCAGCGCCATCACGCTGGGACCGGTGGGCATCACGGTACAGGCCGACAGGCCGATCGCCGCGAGCAGCAGGGCGAACCTCGAGTAGTTCATGGATCGATGCGAAGTGGCAGAGTTATCGGAATGCTTCATCGATCGTGCTCAGTTCGATGGCGGCGGCGTGGCCGGCACTTCGCGCCAGCCGCTCTGGCATTGCTTGACGTACGGGTAATAGGCCTTTGCCGATTCGCAGTAATACCAGGTGCCGGGCGCATTGCCGGGCGCGGCGGAATCGGTTGCGGGCTGGCCGCGTTCGACGTAGGTCGTCGGCGCTGCGGGCGCGACCATGACGGGCGGCGGCGGATAGTAGTAATACGGCACGACCGGGGCGGCGTACGGGTAATACACCGGCCCGCCGACCCACACGCCGACGCGCGCCCACGCATACGCGTTGCCCGCGACGCCCGCCATGCATAGCAGCGAGAACGCGATAAAAGCCTTCAGGCGATTCACGACCTTCTCCAGAAAAAGTCCGCCGCGGCCATCGAATGTCGTTTTGCAGGTGAGGCGCGGCGCATCATTGAACGCTATGCCACTTGCGTTGGAAATTCAATTACAACGCCGGACGCATTTTTTTCTGGCGGTTACGAGGTAATAAAACATCGCGGTTTTTAAGCGCGCACTACGGTGACGCCGTCCCTTTCCAGCGGTTCGGTGAGCTTCGCATCCGTCGATGCCTCGACGATCACCGTCTGCGCCAGTTCGATCCCGCCGATCCGATACGCCGACGCCGCATTGAGCTTCGCCGCCGACGCCAGCACGACGGTTTCGGCGGCGCGCGCGGCGAGGGCGCGCTTGACGTGCGCTTCCTCGAAATCGCCGGTGGACAGTCCGGCCGCCGGATGCACGCCGGTGACGCCCATGAAGTAGACGTCCGCGTTGATATGCGACATCGCTTCGACGGCGGCCGCGCCGACCGTGACGATGGAATGCTTGAACAGCTTGCCGCCGATCAGCACGACATCGAGCGTCGGATGGTCGGCGAGCGCCACGGCCACGCTCGGACTATGCGTGACGATGGTTGCCGCGAGATCGGCGGGCAACTGCTCGACCAGCAGCGCCGACGTGGTCCCGCCGTCGACGATCGCCACCTGACCCGGCGCGATCATCGCGGCGGCGCATCGCGCGATACGGCGTTTCGCGTCCGACTCCATCTCCTGTCTGCGCGCGAACGATGCCACCGCCGGCGATGCCGGCAGCGCGCCGCCGTGCACGCGCTGCAAGTGCCCGGCGGCGGCCAGTTCGCGCAGATCGCGCCGCACCGTGTCTTCCGATACGCCGAAACGCGCGCTCAGGTCGTTTGCGAGCACCTGACCGTCGCTGGCGAGCGCGTCGAGAATCGCTTTCTTGCGTTGGCTCGTCAACATTGTTTTGCACGAATTTGCTTGAGTTTGCACGAAACCGCACGTTACCATGCAACCATCGAATTGTCGATCCAGCGAAGGAGACCACCGTGTCAGCAACTCAAGAACGCGTTCGCATACTGGATACCGTCGTGCTGTCGGACGACTGGTACGTGCTCAGAAAAGTCATCTTCGATTTTCAAAGGCGCGATGGCGCGTGGCAGCGTCAGAGCCGCGAAACCTACGATCGCGGCAACGGCGCGACCATCCTGCTGCACAAACCCGACAACCGACACCGTGCTGCTGACGCGGCAGTTCCGCATGCCCGCGTTCGTCAACGGGCACGACGGCATGCTGATCGAAGCGCAGGGCGGTCTGCTCGACAACGCGTTGCCGGAAGATCGCGTGCGCACGGAAGTGGAGGAGGAGACGGGGTATCGCGTGCATCGCATCGAGAAGATTTTCGAGGCGTTCATGAGCCCGGGCTCGGTCACCGAAAAACTGTACTTCTACCTCGGCGAATACGATGGCTCGATGCGCGTGCACGAAGGCGGCGGCGTCGTGGAAGAGGGCGAGGAAATCGAGACGCTGGAAGTGCCGCTGGCCACCGCGCTGCAGATGATCGAGCGCGGCGAAATCATGGACGGCAAGACCATCATGCTGTTGCAGCATGTCGCGCTCAGGCGCATGCAGGCGCGCTCAGGCCAATAACGACACCGCCTTGACCTGCGCCCACACCTGCATGCCGATGGCGATCTCCAGCCGGTCGAGCGAATAGCGCGTGACGCGCACGAGCAGCGGCGAACCGTCGACATCGAGCCGCACGACGACCTGCGCGGGATTCGAGTCGTCGGCGATTTCGACGACTTTCGCGGGCAGCACGTTCAGCACGCTGCTGAATTCGTGTTCGTAGATGCCGGTCATCAGGCTCACGTCGCGCGCCTTGATCGTCACGCGCAGCGTCTTGCCGATGTAGATCGGCGCGTGCACGAAACGCAGCGCGGCGCGTCCGCCCGGCAGCAACAGCGACAGCAGACCGTAGCGCTCGTCGTGTTCCGTGACGACGCCTTCCATCACGATCGATGCATCGTCGAAGAACGCCAGCGGCAGATCGAGCCGCGCGAGCGTGTCGCCGATCGGGCCGCTCGCCAGCGCGCGGCCGCCTTCGAGCAGCACGAGATGATCCGCGAGACGTGCGACTTCTTCCGGCGCGTGACTCACGTAGAGCATCGGAATGTCGAGCTCGTCGTGCAGGCGTTCGAGGTATGGGAGGATTTCGAGCTTGCGTTTCTGATCGAGCGATGCGAGCGGTTCATCGAGCAGCAACAGACGCGGGCTCGTCAGCAGCGCCCGCGCGATACCCACGCGCTGCCGCTCGCCGCCCGACAATCCGGCCGGCATGCGCTCCAGCAGATGCCCGATGCCGAGCAGTTCCGCCGCCTGCGCGAGATCGACGCGCCGTTCGGCGGCCGCCACGCGATCCAGCCCGAAACGCAGATTCTTCTGCACGCTCAAGTGCGGAAACAGGCTCGCTTCCTGAAAGACATAACCGAGCGGACGTTTGTGCGTCGGCAGAAAAATCTTGCGTTCGGTATCGAGCCACACTTCGCCGTTGACGACGAGTTTGCCCTGCGTCGGCCGCGCGAGTCCGGCGAGACAGCGCAACAGCGTGGTCTTGCCAGAGCCGGAATGGCCGAAGATCGCGGTGACGCCGCGTCCGGGCAGCAGCAGATCGAGATCAAGCGTGAAGCCGCCCTGTTCGACCAGAAAGCGCGCTTCGATGGCTTCGCTCGCGCGGTCGCGCGCGGCATCGAGCGTGATGGATGACGAGGTGAGGTCAGACATGAAGCGCGGTCGAGCGCCGGCTCGAATAGAGCAGCAAAAGAATGACGAACGAGAATATCACCATGCCGCCCGCGAGCCAGTGCGCCTGCGCGTATTCGAGCGCTTCGACGTGATCGAAAATCTGCACGGAAACCACGCGCGTGCGGCCCGGAATATTGCCGCCGATCATCAGCACGACGCCGAATTCGCCGACCGTATGCGCGAAGCCGAGAATCATCGCGGTGATGATGCCCGGCCGTGCGAGCGGCAGCGCGATGGTAAAAAACGTGTCCCACGGCGATGCGCGCAAGGTCGCCGCCGCTTCGAGCGGACGCCGTCCGATGGCTTCGAACGCGTTCTGCAGCGGTTGCACGACGAAGGGCATCGAATAGATGACGGAGCCGATCACGAGCCCCGCGAACGTGAACGGCAACAAGCCGATGCCGAGCGATTGCGTGAACTTGCCGACCGGACCGTTCGGTCCCATCAGAATCAGCAGATAGAAGCCGATGACGGTCGGCGGCAGCACCAAAGGCAGCGCCACCACCGCGCCGACGACGCCCTTCGCGCGCGAGCGCGTGTGCGTCAACCACCACGCGATCGGCGTGCCGATGACGAGCAGCAGCGCCGTCGTCAGCGACGCCAGTTCCAGCGTCAGCGTGATGGCCTGAAGGTCGGCGCTGTCGATCGGCATGGTGCGGATATCAGAGCTGGTAGCCGAACGACTTGATGATTTCCGCCGCCTTCGGACCCTTCAGATAATCCTCGAACTGCTTGGCGACCGGATTGTCCTTGCCCTTGTTCAGGATCACGACGTCCTGCTTGATCGGATCATGCAGATCCGCCGGCACGAGCCACGCCGAACCGCTCGTGATCTTGCCGTTCTTGTAGATCTGCGACAGCGCGACGAAGCCGAGTTCCGCGTTGCCGGTCGCGACGAACTGCTGCGTCTGCGAGATGTTCTGACCTTCGACGACCTTCGGCTTGATGGCATCGGTCAGGCCGAGCTTGTCGAGCGTCTGATAACCGGCGAGGCCGTAAGGCGCTGCCTTCGGATTGGCGATCGCGATATGCGTGAACTGGTTCTTCTTGAGCACTTCGCCCTTGTCGTCGACATAGCCGTCTTTCGCCGACCACAGCGCGAGCGCGCCCGTCGCGTAGGTGAAGCGGCTGCCCGCGACCGTCATGCCTTCTTTTTCGAGCTTGGCGGGCGTGGTGTCGTCGGCGGCGAGGAAGACTTCGAACGGCGCGCCGTTCTTGATCTGCGCGTAGAACTGGCCGGTCGCGCCGAAAGAGGCGAGCACCTTGTTGCCGGTGTCCTTCTCGAAATCGGCGGCGATGGCCTGCACGGGCGCGGTGAAATTCGCGGCGACGGCCACCTGCACTTCACCGGCGAAAGCCGAGGTCGCGGCAAAGCCGATGGCGACGCTGATCAAAGCGCGCAGAAAACGAGTCTTCACGTAAAGCTCCTTGAGTTGATGTTCTATGGATCGGGCTTATGCAATGCGGACGAGCGGCGCGCCGGGGCGTGCGGAGGGCGCGGCGAACCCCGTAATATATACGACTATACGGCGCTCGCGCATGTTCGCTTCGTGACATGATGGTTATGTCCGCGCGCCTCTTTCCGGCTTGCCGCATTTGTGTGAGTCGCGCTCATGACATTCGAGTTGACCGCTCATGCCTTTGTAACGGACACTTCTTTCGAAACGCGCTTGATCGAACCCGACCGACTGAGCGACGCTCATTTTCATGCGAATGCGCGTCGCGGCAAGCAGGAGACGAAACCATGACCGACGCATTGAATCTGCAACGCCTGAAGCTGGCAGTTTCCGGACACGTCGCACGCGTGACGCTCGATCGCGCCGACGTGCGCAACGCCTTCGACGACAAGACCATCGTCGAACTCACCGCCGCCTTCCGCGCGCTCGACGACGACCCCAACGTGCGCGCCATCGTGCTCGCGGCGAATGGCCCGGCGTTCTGCGCGGGCGCGGACCTCAACTACATGAAGCGCATGGCCGAGTATTCGGAAGCGGAGAATCGCGCCGATGTGCTCGGTCTCGCGACCATGCTCAACACGATCTACACAAGCAGCACGCCCGTGATCGCGCGCGTGCAGGGCGATGCCTACGCCGGCGGCATGGGACTCGTCGCGGTGTGCGATATCGCGGTGGCATCGGACAATGCGCACTTTTGCCTGTCGGAGGCGCGGCTCGGGCTGATGCCCGCGACCATCGCGCCGTACGTGATCCGCGCGATGGGCGCGCGCACCGCGCATCGCTACTTCATCACGGCGGAGCGTTTCGATGCGGCGGAAGCGCTGCGGATCGGCTTCGTGCATCAGGTGACGAGCGCCGATCAGCTCGATGCGAGCGTCGATGCGATTGCCAAAGCCGTCGCATCGAACAGTCCGAACGCGGTGCGCGAATGCAAGCAACTGGTCGCGAATTTCGCGGGCCGCGATATCGACGAAACGCTGATCGCGGATACGGCCGAACGCATCGCGCGCATTCGCGCATCGGAGGAAGGGCGCGACGGCGTGCGCAGTTTCCTCGAAAAGCGCAAGCCGTCCTGGCTCGAGTGAACGCGTGATTACGCTGCATCACTGCGTCAGCGCGCGCTCGTTCCGGCCGCTGTGGGCGCTCGAGGAAGCGGGCGTGCCGTATCAACTGACGATGCTGCCGTTTCCGCCGCGCGTGCATGCGCGCGCGTATCTCGCGCTGAATCCGCTCGGCACGATTCCGGCGTTTCAGGACGAAGCGCTTTTCATGACGGAATCAGCGGCGATCTGTCAGTACATCGCGGCGCGCTATGCGCCCGGCACGCTCGACGTCGCGCCGCACGAAGCCGACTTCGGGCGCTATCTCAATTTCCTGCATTTCGGCGAAGCCACGCTGACCTTTCCGCAGACGCTGGTGCTGCGCTACACGCAGCTCGAACCGCCCGAACGCCGCCAGCCGCAGGTCGCCGAGGATTACGCGAAGTGGTTCGCGTCGCGTTTGCGCTCGCTCGCGCCGCTGCTCGAACGGCAGGATCATTTGTGCGCGGGGCGTTTCACGGCGGCGGATATTTCCGTCGGCTACGCGCTGATGCTCGCGGAGCATATCGGCCTGAGCGAACGTTTCGCGCCGCCCGTCGCGCAATACTGGACGCGTCTGCAGGCGCGCGACGGCTTTATCCGGGCGATGCGCGCACAAGACGAAGCGGCGCGCGCGCAAGGCGTGTCGCCGGTTCCGTCGCCCGACGCGCGCTGATTTCTGCTGATTGGCGCTTACCCTCCTTCATGTCCCTACCTCAGTAGGGTCGTGCGAATTGCCTTATCTCATTAAAGTTCGTCTCAAGCGCTGACGTTCACAGGCGCACCGACCAGCAAGTGGGGGTTCAACTGACGAGGATACGGCGATGCATCTCCTGTCTTGGCTTTTCGCGATGATCGTCGCGCTGCTGGCGACGAGCACCATCGTTTCGGCGCTGCCGCAATCCGCGGCCGATGAACTGAGCGCCGTCACCGCGCCGCAGTCGATCTTCGGCGCGGACATGAGCCGGATCAGCGTGAGCTTCGCATCGTGCGCATCCGACGTCGATTGACGCTCTGACGCATCGCGAGGCGCGCGCCGTAAGCGGTTTAGAAACAATACGTTGGACCGCGATTCAAGGCGATATCCACAGCCTTGTTCACGCGTTCTGTGGATAACGAGGAAGACCTGAGAGCAGCAAAGAAAGCGAAGCCGACGAGCCTCGCAGATCGATCGACGAAGCCGCAGAGCTTCGCGCGCAGCAGCAAAAAAGCAAGGGGGCGGGGCCACCCCCGGACGGGGCAGTAGCGCAAAAAAGAACCTGGGAGACCAGTCGACGCAAGATAAACGGGATCGATGAATCCCGGACAGTAACCGCGAGGCCGGTCTTTCGCAGAAGGAACTGGCCGAACGCGCCGGCATCGCGCGCACGACGCTCGCCCGCATGGAAACGCTCGCGCGCGGCGACATGAGCGCATCCGCGCTGGTGCGGCTGTTCGAGGCGGCGGGCTACGATTTGCGCGCCGTCAAGCGCGGCCACGCGCGCACGCTCGACGACGTGCTGATCGAGCAGCGCCGGGCGGGAGACGGATCGCATGAGTGATACGCGTCTGCACGTCTACGTGAAGGGCCGGCCCGTCGCGCATCTCTATCGGCAGGCCGACGACTACGCGCTGCGCTACACCGCCGATGCCATCGCCGACGACTTCGTCAGCCTGACGATGCCCGTGCGCGCGGACGCGTGGATCTGGCCGCGCGACCTGCATCCGTTCTTTCGGCAGAACCTGCCCGAAGGCTTCCTGTTTCAGGTGATCCGCGAGGAATTCGACCCGTATCTCGACGGCACGGATTTGTCGCTGCTGGCGGTGATCGGCGGCGCGGGCATCGGCCGCGTGACGGTTGCGCCCGAAGGCGGCGCGCTCGAACCGCTCGACCTGAAAAGCCTGCTGCACGAAGACATCACGACCGCGCGCTTCGCCGAACTCGTGCGCTACTACGCGCGCGCGGCGATTTCGGGCGCGGTGCCGAAGTTTCTCGCGCCCGAGGCATCGTCGCTTCAGACGCCGGTCGGCAAGCAGACGCTGCGCACCAGCCGGCACATCATCAAGGGATCGGACGAGCAGACGCCGTATCTCGGCTTCAACGAACATTACTCGATGCGCGTGCTCGCCCGGCTCGGCGTGGCGCGCGTGGCGAACACCACGATGTCCGACGATGGCCGCGTGCTCGTCGTCGATCGCTTCGATGTCGATGCGAACGGCCAACCGGTCTTCGGCGTGGAAGATGCGTGCAGCCTGCTCGGTCTGCCGCCGCACGAGAAATATCGGCCGTCGACGGAGCAGGTTCTCAACGCGACGAAGCCGTATACCGCCGGCGCGGCGCGTTGGCGGCGCGAGGCCGAGCAGCTCGGCTGGCTGCTGCTCACCAATTACGTCGTGCGCAACGCGGATTGCCACGCCAAGAATATCGCGCTGCTCTATTCGACCATCGACGATGTGGCGTACACGCCCGCTTACGACATCGTGACGACGGTGGCGTATCCGCGCTTCGCGAACAATCCGCCGGGACTGAGCATCGACGGCCGCAAGACGTGGGCGCCCGGCAAGACGCTGGAGCGCTTCTTCAACACGCGGCTCGGCATCGCGCCGAAGCGGTATCGCGAGATGGTGGACGCGCTGTGCGACTCGGCGGTATCGACGGGAAAGGAAGTGGCCGAAGCAGCGAAGAACGAGACGCGTTGGCGGTGGATCGCGCGGCAAATGCTGCACGCGTGGAACGACGGCATGGCGTCGCTGCGCAGCGCCAAACCGCAGGTCGCGCTCAAAGAGCTGACGCCGGTGATCGAGGCGGCCGGTTTCTCGGACGCGGACAAGCCCGATCAGGCGAGAGAGATCATCGGCCGCTCGGAATTGCTGGCCAAGCCGGGCAAGGGCGACTGAAAACTGATTGGAAAGGCGAATCGGCATAGGGGCGGCCAGCAAGCTGGCCGGTCCCCTGCCACACCACCCGGCGTGCGGGTCCGCACCGGGCGGTTCGGGAAGTTGAGGTTATGTGAGGCGAGGCATGCCAAGACGATCGAAGTAG
>NZ_LFJJ01000212.1 GCF_001189365.1 Candidatus Burkholderia verschuerenii
CTCTATACTCTCTTTCTTTTTTTTTTGTGACCCCCCCGCCACCCCCCACACCGCCCCCCGCGCGCGCCGGCCGCGGGTGAAATGTGTGAAAAACACCCCGCCGCCCCCCCCGCGCCCCGGGCGCACGCTGCGCCGCCCCCACCACCCCGCCGATAAACGCGACGCGACGCCGCCCCGACGCGAACAGATGCTGCATCGCGAGCGCCGCGCCTTTCACGTTGTCGATATTCACCGAGCGAAAGCCCGGCGCGCGCAGGTCGATCAGCACGGTCGGCCGCGCCAGCGAATGCAGATGCGCCAGCAATTCCGGCTCGACGAAACCCGCGACGGCGATGGCATCCGGCGCATGCAGACGCATTTGCTGCGCGAGATCGTGCGTCGGCCCGGCGGTGAGCACGGACGGCACCAGTTTGCGTTCGCGACAGGCTTCCTCGAAGCCGTTCAGCACATGCGAAAAGAACGGACTGACCGAGAAATTGTTGTGCTGCCGATGCAGCAGAAACGTGACGCGACGGATACGCGTGCGCAGTTGCGCGGAGTCGTAACCCAGTTGCTGCGCGACTTCGACGACGCGCTCGCGCGTGGCTTCCGACAATCCCGGCTGGTTCTTAAGCGCCCGCGAAACCGTCCCGATCGAGACGCTCGCCGCGCGCGCGACATCGCGAATGGTGGTGGCCATCGTGGTGGTTCTCTGTCTCCGTGTTGATCCCGATGACGGTTGTTTAGGCCGTCAAACGGGTTCGCTTGTTTGCGGCGATTGTATAGTAAAACCGTCGCAAAACACGTCACAAAGCGTTAGAGAAAACCACTAGAAGCATTAATAAATAATGATTTTAAGGCTTTCTGTTTGTTTAGTAAAACCAGTGAAACGATGCTCATGCCGCCTCGCGCTGATGTACCGATTCGCGCGATGGCGTCCACACGTCGAGCATCATGTCGTCGTCCAATAGTGGCAAAGCAGCGGCAAGCCCAGCTTTCCGCGCATGGCCGCGTGGACTTGTTCGCCGTCGAGCGCCCAGCCTTCGATCGGGCGTCGCCAATGGCACGCGACCACCGCGCCGTCCGGTGAAAGCGTGTGCCGGATGCGCTCGATCAGCCGTCCGAGTTGCGCTTCTTCGAGGTAATAGCCGACTTCGCTAATCACGACGAGATCGAAGCGGCCGTCGGGCCATTCATCGGGCACGGTCATCCGCGCAATTTTCGCGTGCGGCGATTGAGCCATGCGCGTTTTAGTCAGCGCGACCGCGCCGTCGTTGATATCCGTCGCGATGAACTCGTCGCAGCGCGGAGCCAGCGCCGCCGTCAGTTCGCCGTTGCCGCAGGCAGGTTCGAAGACGCGGGCGTATCGCTCGTGCGGAAGGGCGGCGAGCAGCAGCGCGCGTTTGCGTCGTTCGTACCAGCGGTTGCGGATCTTCCAGGGATCGTCATCCTTTCGATACAGATCGTCGAAGTAGCGGTCGGTCGTCATATGAGGATGACTTCGAACGGCCGCGTCAGGCGCGCCAGCACATGATCGGGCAGGACCGGCGCGCTGCCCGTCGTGGCGTCGGGTTCGAGCTGGCTTCGGAACGCCTGCACCGCGCGAAGCTTGCGGGCGTGCGTGCTGTCGTCCAGCACGACGCGGCGCGCGCGGCTCCACGGCACGCGCGGATCGTCGGGCGACGCCCAGTGCCACGTCCACAGCGGCACTTCCACGAACGGCAGTCGCGCCTCGGTCGCGGCAGCATAAGCGGCGCGGCCGACGGCTTCATGATCCGGATGGCCGTCGAATCGCCAGGTGGTGAACACGACGTCGCCGGGTTGCAGGTGTTCCTGCAGCAGTCCCGACAGCTTCGGTTCCAGACGCGCCGCGCCGCCATCGGGCAGGCCGAGCCGCGCGACCTGTACCTGCCGCAGACGCAGCCGTTGCAAGGCTTCCCGCGTTTCTTGCGGACGCACGTCGGCGAGCCGCTCGGGTGGCCACGCGGGCGAATCGGGATGACTGGCGGTGCCATCCGTCACCGCGATGATCAACACGCTTCGGCTGATTTGGGAAAGGCGCGCGAGCAGTCCGCCGGTGCCGAGCACTTCGTCGTCGGGATGGGGCGCGACAATCACGGCGCGTCCGCCGAACGGAACGAGGTCCGCTGGCTCGACTTCCGGCAATGCCGCCAGCCGCGCCCAGCCTTGCCAGGCGGCTTCGGGCGTACCGTTGCCTTCGATCTGTCGATCGTTGGGCGGGGATTGCCGGGTGGTCGGTTCCCCGCGCTCACGCAACCGGGTCGTCACAGTGGCCATGAAATGCCTTCCTCCTCGATCAGACGTTGAGCGAACGATGCCGCATCGCGTTCGGCGTGGCTTTGTCGAATGAATACCGGAAGATCCGCCATCAGGTGCGCGAAATGATCGTCGCGGCACAGTGGCGCCGCGCCCAAGGCGCGCCCGGCGTGCTCCATGACCGTCACAGCCGCATGTTCCGCGCCTAGCCGCGCGCGCATCGCGGGCAACATGGCGCCGGCCAGCGGCGCGCGATCGATGATCGACGCCGTTTCGTGCAGCAACGCCGCCGTAGCGCGCAGCGTGGCGTCGATTGCGCCGAGATGCGCGAGCTTGTGCGGATCGGCACGGCGTCGCGCATCGCGCAGCACGAACTCGCCGATTTTCGCCGCCGCCCCATACCAGCACGCCGCAATGCCCGCGCCGCCGTGCCAGAAGCCCGGTCGATCCAGATACGCGCGCGGCGCGCCGAGGCGTCGCGCGGGCACGTCTTCGAAGCTCACGTCGACGCTGGCGCTGGCGCGCATGCCGACCGCCGACCATCCGCCTTGCGTGATGCGTATGCCGGGCTGACGCATGTCGACGGCGGCGAGCACGGCTTCGTCGCGATCGTTCCAGGCGGTGACGAGCGCGTGCGTGACGGATGCCGCGCCCGAGCACCACGCCTTGGTGCCGCGCAACAGAATCCATTCGGAATCTTCATCGCTGATGGTTTGAAGACGCGCGTCCGGCGGCTCGGCGGCCCACACGGCCCAGGCCGAATTCGGTTCGATACGGCTCGTGCCCAATTCCGCGAGAATTGCCAAGGCATCCGTATGACCTTCGTACAGCTTGATCAGCGATAAATCGAAACCGGCGATTTCGGCCAGCGCCTGCCAGCGATTGAGCGTGGCGCCGCCGCCCGGCAGCGGCAGATTGTCGAGTTGCGCGTCGATCAGCGCGCGCAAGGTTTGACCGGTTCGTTGCGGATTGCCGCGCTCGTGGCGGCTGTCCGCGAGAAAGGCTCGCAATACGGACGGCGTGACGTCGCCGTGTTCAGCGGCGGATGAACTGTTCAGCATGTTGGCGTCATCCGCGAAAGTTGATTGTTCTGAATGATTTGGCGATCCGCATGGCGGCTCCTGTTCGTGAAGCTTTACTTTAACAAGAGTGTGGCAAGGGACATGCCCGAGCGCCATTCGTCCGAAAGGCATAGGCCAAAACGTCGGACTTTTCGCAACAGTGTTGATCTGTGGCAAAACGTCGTTTTTGCCTATGACATCCGGCTGAATCGACAGCGCGTTCGAGCCGTATTCAAATGACGAAAGGCCGCACGAGGCGGCCTTTTAAGGGAGAACGGCAAGATGCGAGTAGGGTCAGCGGCGAGCGGGCGCGCCGACATTTTTGTTTTCGCGGACGGGTTCGGCCGCCGTTTTGCGCGCGCCCCAGCGTTGCGCAAGCACCGCGCAGACCATCAGCTGAACTTGATGGAACAGCATCAGCGGCAGTACCACCGCGCCGACCGCGCTCGACGCGAAGATCACCTTGGCCATCGGAATGCCGGAGGCGAGACTCTTCTTGGAGCCGCAAAAGATGATGGTGATCTGATCCGCGCGCGAAAAGCCGAGGCGCTTGGCGGTGAACGCGGTGATCAGTAGCGCCGCCGCCAGCAGCAGGATATTCACGGCGAGCAGGCCGCCCAGCGTGGCGAGCGAGATCGAATGCCAGATGCCTTCGTTCACGGCTTCGCTGAAGGCCACGTAGACCACCAGCAGGATCGATCCCTGATCGACGAACCTGAGCACCGGCTTGTGACGGTCCACCCATTTGCCGATGGCCGGGCGCAGCAGTTGACCGGCGACGAACGGCACCAGCAGTTGCATCACGATACTGCCGACCGTATGCCACGGCAAACCGGTCGTCGCGCCCTGGCCGACCACCAGCCCGACCAGCGCGGGCGTGATGAAGATGCCCAGCAGGCTCGACGCCGACGCGCTGCATACGGCGGCGGGCACGTTGCCCTTGGCCATCGACGTGAACGCAATCGACGACTGGACCGTGGACGGCAGCGTGCAGAGGAACAGGATGCCGGTATAGAGCGCGGGCGTGACCAGCGGCGTGAGCAGCGGCTTGAGCGCGATGCCCAGCAGCGGGAACAGCGCAAAGGTGCTGAGCAAGACCACGAGATGCAGCCGCCAGTGCGTCGCGCCGGCGACGATCGCTTCGCGCGAGAGTTTCGCGCCGTGCAGGAAAAACAACAGTCCAATGGCGACGTTGGTAATCCAGTTGAACGCGACCGCCACGTTGCCGCAGCAAGGCAGGAAGCTCGCGATGATGACCGTGCCGACCAGCATCAGCGTGAAGTTGTCAGGGAGGAGTTTGGGCCGTGCCATCTCAGAAATGTCGCGCTCGAGTGCGAAATCGAAAGCGAAGCATGCAGTCAGGGAAAACCATGATTTTCGCTTGGACCCGATTGAATTGGCAAATTCATTTCATGACGGAATTAATTCTCAAACCGCATGAATCCCGGCGTACTAACGGTCGGTGCAGCGCGCGCAAAGTTAAAGGGGCAGCAACAAAACGAGCCGACTTTTGACCAGAACTGACTGATTTCAAATTGTCTGATCAGCAGCTTTTTCTTCTTACGTTTCAACGACCCAATCAGGCGGCCTAGGCGAAAAAACTCTGACGTAACATGGTGTTACAACCGTCAAACGGGTCTAACACTTTTTGGCTCGACTGTAAGAGCGACTGCCAATAAATTGTTGAAACCCTGATCGCAGGGCTGCGCGTTGTTCCGATGCGTCTGTCCGATTTTGCTCCGACGGCGACCGGTTGCCCGCATCAATCGCACGGCGAAGCGCTGTGCAGGCGGGAGAAATGTGTCGGGCACAGGCGGTTGAACATGACGCTCACTGGCATACGCACGATAACCCGGCTTCTCGCATCCTCGGCGCTCGCAGCGCTGACGGTCGCGGGTACGCTCGCGTTCGCCGGTCCGCGCGCGGAGTGGTTGTCGTCCGCCGTGTTCGACGATTCCGCCAGCAGCCGTCAGTCGCTGCACTACACGCCGGTCTCGTCGAAGGATGGTCTCACGCCCGTGAGCGCCGAAGTACGGACCGTGCCGTTTCGTGGCGCGGGTTCGATCCGCGCCGATATCGCGCGCTACAACGAAGAGCGAAGCGTTCCGCGTCCGCAAGGCCGGCAATCCGACAATGGCCGCGGCTCGGCCAACGCGAATTACCGCAACTGATTTTCCCCTCGCTCCGACTATCGACGGCTCGCAGCGCAATTGCCGCGATCGCTGCGCATATACGCATTAACGTGCCGGTCAACTAAAAATTAATGGCCCGTCCAGTGTCCCTGTCACGCTGACGTAATCTCGCCACAGTTCCGCATCGAGATTTCGATAACCATTCCCCTCCGATATCCACTTCAGGACAATGCGCCCTGCGTTCGATTTTGCATCGGCGGCGCTTTCGAATTTCCTTACAACGGCTCGATAGCCGCGCCGGTGCGGGCTCGACGTAACGTCTGCCGCGTCTGACGTTTAAAGCCGCGAGCACATCGCGGCCGTATCGGCGCAATGGCGTATTCGAACCGCTATACCCGCAATAACCAAAAACATTTTTGACCGGATAAATGGTCCGCGATGATGGTGCCGCTCCACAAGCGATGCCTCTCGTCCAGAAAACCATCAAGCCGGTCTGATGGCGAGGCAACGATCCTCGCCCGCCAAGCAAACAATTTTCGACAAATGACAGGAGAGTCAATGAAGCCAACCGTCAAACGTGCGCCGAAGAAAGCGGTGAGAGCAACGTTCAAGGCAACCGCAGTCGCCGCCATGTTCGGCTTCCTCGCCGCCGGTGCGGCGCATGCGCAATCCAGCGTTTCGCTGTACGGGCAAGTCGACGAATGGGTCGGCGCAACCAAGTTTCCCGGCAGCGATCGCGCGTGGAACGTGGGCGGTGGCGGCATGTCGACGTCGTACTGGGGCATGAAGGGCGCCGAAGATCTCGGCAACGGCTACAAGGCCATCTTCACGTTGGAAGCGTTCTTCCGCGCGCAGAACGGTCAGTACGGACGCTTCCAGGGCGATACCTTCTTCGCCCGCAACTCGTATGTCGGCATTCAAGGTCCGATCGGTACGTTCACCGCCGGCCGCCTGACGACGCAACTCTTCGTTTCGACGATTCTGTTCAATCCGTTCGTCGATTCGTACACCTTCTCGCCGATGGTGTATCACGTGTTCCTCGGCGCGGGCACGTTCCCGACGTACCGCACGGATCAGGGCGTGATCGGCGATTCGGGCTGGAACAACTCGGTTCAGTACACGACGCCTGACTTCAACGGCCTGTCGGGCAGCGTGATGTACACGTTCGGCAACACGGCGGGCGACGGCCGCTCGAAGAAGTACAGCGCGCAGTTCCTGTATTTCCACGGCCCGTTCGCGGCGACCGGCGTGTATCAGTACGTGAACTTCAACAATACGGCGGGCGACTTCACCAGCATCGACGGTTTCGCGACGCCGGGCTTCAAGAGCCAGAGCGTCGGGCAACTGGGTGCATCGTACGATCTAAAGTATGTGAAATTCTTCGCGCAGTATGTACACGAAGAACGACTACGACGGCCCCGGCACCTTCCACGTCAACACGGGACAAGGCGGCGTGACCGTGCCGCTCGGCCCGGGCACGGTGATGGCGTCCTACGCGTACTCGCGCAGCAACGGCGGTCTGGATCAGACGCACAAGAGCTGGGTCCGCTGTCCAAGCGCACCGACGTGTACGCCGCGTACCTGAACGACAAGTACACGAGCCTGTCGACGGGCGATACCTTCGGCGTGGGCATCCGCGCGAAGTTCTAAGCGTCGTCTGCGGCATCAAAGCAAAACACCGCGCCTTCTGTCACGAAGGCGCGGTGTTTTTTTATCGGCTATCGACTAAAGACTAGCGGATCGCCAGACGCGATTTCGCGTCGTCGTATTCCTGCTTCAGACGCGCGACCAGTTCCGCCACGCTCGGCACGTCTTCCATCAGGCCGACGCCCTGACCCGCGCCCCAGATGTCCTTCCACGCCTTCGCCTTGCTGGTGCCTTCCTCGAAGTTCATCGCGGTTTTGTCGGAGACGGGCAGATTGTCGGGATCGAGCCCCGCGCTTACGATGCTCTCGCGGATGTAATTCCCGTGCACGCCGGTAAAGAGATTCGTGTAGACGATATCCGCCGCGCGCGCATCGACGATGGCCTGCTTGTAGCTGTCCATCGCGTGCGCTTCCCTGGTCGCGATAAAGCGCGTGCCCATGTAGGCGAGGTCCGCGCCCATCGCCTGCGCGGCGAGAATCGAGCCGCCATTGGCAATCGCGCCCGACAGCACGATCGGTCCGTCGAACAGGCGTCGCACTTCGCCGACGAGCGCGAACGGCGAGATCGTGCCCGCGTGTCCGCCCGCGCCGGCCGCCACCAGAATCAGACCGTCGACGCCCGCTTCGAGCGCCTTTTGCGCGTGCCGCAGATTGATCACGTCATGCAGCACGATGCCGCCATACGAATGCACGGCGTCGATCATTTCCTTGACCGGCGCGCGCAGACTGGTAATGAAGATCGGCACCTTGTGATCGACGCACACGCGCACGTCCTGTTCGAGCCGCGCATTCGACTGATGCACGATCTGATTCACCGCGATCGGCCCGATCGCCGCCTGCGGATTCGCCGCCTTGTGCGCGGCGAGTTGCTCCTGAATCTGCGTGAGCCAGTCGTCCAGCATCTCGGCGGGCCGCGCGTTGAGCGCCGGGAACGATCCGACGATACCCGCCTTGCATTGCGCGAGCACCAGTTCCGGATAACTCACGATAAACATCGGCGACCCGACGACGGGCAACGCCAGGTGCTGCAGGATGGCGGGAAGGGCCATGTCACAGATCTCCTGAAAAGTGTCTGAGCAGCCGTGGGTGGATGATTTTACGGGCGTGTCAGTGGCTTGCGTGCGATTTGTAATCGAAGATTCGCGAAGGCGCAGCACGCGAACGAGCGTTCGATTATAGGCAGCGCCGCGCGCGCGGCGGAACCCTCCATTTCCCGAGGATTTCTTCGGTTTTCGTGTCCGGGAGGCACGCCGCACGCAGGGATCGCGGATGTCGCGCCTACAATGGTTCTCAATGTGATCAACAACTACGACCATGTCCTTCGAAGGCTACGAGCCGTTTCGTGTCGACGCGGCGGGCGTCGAAATCATCGGAAAGAAAGGAGGGGACGGGCCGCCGCTGTTGCTCTTGCACGGGTATCCCCAGACGCATGACATGTAGCACGCCTGCGCCGGCGAACTTGCGCGCCATTTCACGGTGATCGCGCCGGATTTGCGCGGCTATGGTGCATCGGCGAAGCCCGCGACGGATGCGCATCACGCGCCGTATTCCAAGCGCGCGATGGCCGCCGATCAGGTCGCCGTGATGCGCCATTTCGGATTCGAGCGCTTTCTGGTGTGCGGTCACGATCGCGGCGCGCGCGTCGCGCATCGGATGGCGATGGACTTTCCCGATGCCGTCGACCGCTTGATGCTGCTCGACATCGCCCCGACGCTCGCGATGTACGAAGGCACCGATCTCGCCTTCGCGCGCGCGAACTTCCACTGGTTCTTCCTGATTCAGCCCGCGCCCTTGCCGGAAACGATGATCGGCGCGAATCCTGTCGCCTTTCTCGAACGGCTGATGTCGACGCATCACGCGGGTGCGTCACCTTTCTTGCCGCACGCGATGCAGGCCTATCGCGACGCCTTCTCTTCGCCCGAAACGATCGCCGCGACCTGCGAGGACTACCGCGCGTCGGTGAGCATCGATCTCGATCACGATCGCGCCGATGTCGAACGCGGCCGGAAAATCGCCTGTCCGCTGCGCGTGTTGTGGGGACGCGAAGCCGTGCTCACGCGCTGTTTCGATGTGCTCGCGGAATGGCGCAAGGTCGCGCGCGATGTCAGCGGGCGCGGCGTGCCCTGCGGCCACTACATTCCCGAGGAACGGCCGGACGATTTGCTCGCGGAAATGCGGGCGTTTTTCGAAGCCGACGCAGCGTGAAACTTCCCGTCAAACTTCTGTAGGGAAAGCACGGATGCATGGATATTTGTGTCACGATACGATGATCGAGACGTTGATCACGTCCATACGATTCTGCCGCTTGCCGTAGCTGACAAGCGGCTTTCTTTTTGGTGCGTCAGCTTGCGTGGATGCCGTTCGTATCCACTTTCACCGCACCGCTTTTCCCCAATTCACCGACCAGTTTTTCGAGCAGCGCGCGATGCGCGTGCGTGGGCGCGAGCGCGTCGGCGGCGGCGCGCATGGCGCGGGCGGATTGCGTCATCGCGAGCAGGGCGTCGAAGGTCATCGTGCGGACTTCCATCAGCTTGAAGACGATCAGCACTTTCAGCGCGTTCTTCGCATTGCGGGCCGGATCGGCCTGCAGATAATCGAGGCGCGAGAACGCGACATCGAGCGCGCGCGCGACGTCATCGAAGGGCGCGCCATGACCGGGAATCACGATATCCACTTCCAGTTGCGCGATGCGTTCGAGCACCGCGCGTTCTTCCGCAAAACCGCTTTCGCCTTCTAGGCTCTGTTCACATTTGAAGAAATGTGTTTACATCTCATCTTTTGCGTAAGCGATCAAGATGAGTCGAATGTT
>NZ_LFJJ01000213.1 GCF_001189365.1 Candidatus Burkholderia verschuerenii
GCTTCTTTAAGCGTATCAAGCATTTTCGTCGCGTCGCCACTCGATATGACAAACTCGCCCACAGCTACCTCACCTTTGTCTCCATCGTGTCTGCCTTCGGGCCGCTCTTAAATGTAAACAGGACCTAAGCTGCCCGGTCGCGGCGGGAGCTCAACCGATCTTCGCGCCCGACAGGTTGATCGTCATCGGGCTGCTCGCCGTTGCCGTAGCGCTGCCGCCCTTGGCCGCGCCGCCCGAAAGTTGCGCTTGTACGAGCACTGCGCGTTCGATCTTTTGCATGATCTACCTCAATTGAAAATGGACTTGAAAAGCGCTACTTATATAAGTATCACTAACGACATCACCGACATATCGCAGTCGCTATTCGAAGCGCACTACGTTTCGAATCGTTTTAAAGCGACGGCTCTGAAATGAAATCGTCAGCGACATAGTATCGTCTGACCCGGATTTTTCTTGCTTAATATTCCTAATTTTAATTATCAAGATTCAGCATGTTGTTGCCTTTAACAAAATCACGAATGAGTTAAATGACTTCGAAAGGGATAATCCTGAGTTATGCCTGCCTTAAGTCAGTATTAGGCGTGCGCCATCGTCATAAAAGAGAATCCGAAAATCCTAAATTAACCGATGCTCTCCGCAAAAGCCGAGCACTCGATTACCTCCGCCAGCTTCGCGAAATTCGGCGCGATCTGCTCATTCGGCACGCACGCGTAACCCAGCATCAAGCCTTTCAGCGCGGCATTCCGGTTCATGTAGTAATTGACGAGCGGCCGCGTGACGACGCCCGCTTGCAGCGCACTGACAGCGATCTCGCGATCATCGGCGCTTGGAGGCAGTTCAAGCACGAAGTGCAGTCCCGCTTCGTCGCCACGCACCGCCAGCGATGTCCCGAAGCGCGCCTCGATCGCGCGGATCAGCAGTTCGCGACGCTCGCCGTAAAGCCCGCGCATGCGCCGCACATGCGACGTGAGATGGCCATCGAGGATGAACTCCGTCAGCACGGCCTGCTGCATCAACTGGCCTTCCCGATAAAGCTCCGCGACGCCCGTGCGAAAGGTATCGGCGAGATGCTCCGGCACGACCATATAGCCCATCCGCAGACCGGGAAACAGCATCTTGCCCAGGCTGCCGACATAGATCACCTGACCGGCATCGTCGAGTCCTTGCAGCGACGACAACGGCCGTCCGCCGTAACGAAACTCGCTGTCGTAATCGTCTTCGATGATCCACACGCCATGCTGACGCGCGAACTCCAGCAGCGCTCGGCGCCGCGCCAGGCTCATCACCATCCCGAGCGGATATTGATGCGACGGCGTTACCAGCGCGATACGCGGCGGCTCCCGCGTGTCGCGCGGCGATGGATTGAGCCCTTCGGCATCGACCGGCACGGGCACCAGTTCGAGCCCCGACGATTGCAACACGCTGCGCGCGCCCCAGTAGCACGGCTCCTCGACCCACGCGTGATCGCCGACATCGGTCAGCAGCCGCACGGCGAGATCGATCGACTGATGGATGCCCGTGGTGATCACGATCTGCTCCGGCGTGCATTTGACCGAGCGCGCGACGCGCAGATAGTCCGACAACGCGCGACGCAACGGCCGATACCCGCCGCCCGGCGCATAGGTCAGCAATTCGGGATTGGCGCGCTTCCAGAACCGCGTCTGCAAGCGGCTCCAGATACGCGCGGGAAACTCGGCGACGTCCGGCACGCCCGGCATGAACGCGCCCCACTGCTTCGGCGATACGCCCGCGTGCGCGATCAGTCACGCACCGCGTCGCGAGGTCGCGCTGGGCTTGTCGGCGACGGCGGCGCGCGTACCGGCCGGGCGGCGTGCCGTGGTATCGCCGGGTGCGGTGTCGGCGACATACGTGCCGCTGCCGGTCGTCGATTCCACGTAACCCTCGGCGGTCAGCTGGTCGTACACATGCAGCACCGTGTTGCGCGCGATGCCCAGATCGACCGCCAGCGTGCGCGAACTCGGCAGCTTGGTGCCGGGCGCGAGACGGCCGCTGAGAATGGCCTGCTGCATCAATTCGATGCATCTGCCGATACATCGGCGCATCGAGCGCACGGTCGAGCTTTTCGCTGAGGTAGTCCGCAAGAATGATGGTTTCCAACGACGTTCTCCCACGAGTGGAACCACCGGGCCGGGCGCTCAAAGTGGTTCCATTTTCATTATTGAAATGGCTCCCCATTGTAGAACCGTCGGCCGTTATAGTTAGGTTAGCGCGACCAGATTAAATTTCTCCGGACGAGATGGTGCACCTACTCCGCCGTCCGCGCGACGAAACCTATAAGCGCAGTTCGCAATCCCGAAGGAGACACGGCAGATGAAATCGGATCAGGTGATCGTCAGCTTTCGCGGCGTCCGGAAGACCTACGACGGCGAGACGCTCGTCGTCAAATCGCTCGATCTGGACATCTATCAGGGCGAATTCCTCACCTTGCTCGGGCCGTCGGGCTCCGGCAAAACCACTTGCCTGATGATGCTCGCCGGCTTCGAATTCCCGACCGGCGGCGAGATCAGGCTGGACGGCAAGCTGCTGAACAAGGTGCCGCCGCATAAGCGCGACATCGGCATGGTGTTTCAAAACTATGCGCTGTTTCCCCATTTGTCTGTATAGCAAAACGTCGAATACCCGCTGACTGTGCGCAAGATGTCCGCCGACGAACGCGCGCATCGCGTGCATGAAGCGCTGACGATGGTCCGCATGGAAAGCTTCGCGAAGCGCTTTCCGGCGCAGTTGTCCGGTGGGCAGCAGCAACGCATCGCGCTGGCGCGCGCGCTCGTGTTCGAACCGAAGCTCGTGCTGATGGACGAACCGCTCGGTGCGCTCGACAAACAGTTGCGCGAACACATGCAGTACGAACTCAAATCGCTGCACGAAAAGCTCGGCGTGACCTTCGTCTATGTGACACACGATCAGGGCGAAGCGCTCACCATGTCCGATCGGGTCGCGGTGTTCGACAAGGGCATCGTGCAGCAACTCGATACCGTCGATCATCTTTACGAAGCGCCGTGCAACGAGTTCGTCGCGAATTTCATCGGCGACAGCAACCGCTTGCGCGGCACCATCGAGGAGACGCAGGGCGAGTTCTGCGCCATTCGTCTCGCCGATGGCTCAATGTCGCGAAAGCGCAGGCCGGCGCGCCGGCTATCGCGTGTATCCGTCCCGAGCGCATGAAGCTTGCCGCGCGTCCGAATGGCAGCGGCATCAACGCGCTCAACGGCGAAGCGCGAAGCCTCATCTACTTCGGCGATCACGTCCGCATGCGTTGCGGCGTGCGCGAACAGGACGAGTGCTTCGTCAAGGTCCCGCTCGGCACCGAAGCGCTCGATGCGTTCATGCCCGGCGCGCCCATCGCGCTCGAATTCGCGCCCGAGCATCTGCGCGTGTTTGCCTGAGCCTGCGCACTCACGTCCATCGTTTATCGAAAGGCGCAATGCGTCGGTTCGTACTTGTCTCCATTACGCCACACCAAGCCGGTCCCGCTACAACAGACAGAGGAAACCATGATGAAGAAGTTCGCACTGTGCTCCATTGCGGCGGCGGTCGCGTTCGTGTTCGCGTCGACGGCCTCGGTGGCCGGCGCGGCGGAAATCACCGTCGTCAATTTCGGCGGCGCGAATGGCAACGCGCAAAAGGCTGCGTTTAATCAGCCATTCGAACAATCGACGAAGAGCAAGGTCACCGCCGTTGAATACAACGGCGAACAAGCCAAGGTCAAGGCGATGGTCGAGGCGAAGCACGTCAACTGTGATGTCGTCGAAGTCGAATCGGGCGATCTCGGACGCGGCTGCGACGAAGGTCTCTATGAAAAGCTCGATTGGTCGAAGATCGGCAAGAAGTCCGATTTCGTGCCGGAGTCGCCGCAAACCTGCGGCGTGGGCTTCTTCGTCTGGTCGACGGCGCTCGCCTACGATGCCGACAAGCTGAAGGCCGCGCCCGCGAACTTGGCCGATTTCTGGGATACGAAAAAATTCCCTGGCAAGCGCGGCATGCGCAAGGGCGCGCGCTACAACCTCGAATTCGCGTTGATGGCCGATGGCGTCGCGCCGAAGGATGTCTATAAGGTGCTCGGCACGGAGGCCGGCGCGGATCGCGCGTTCAAGAAGCTGGACGAACTGAAGCCGAGTATCCAGTGGTGGGAAGCCGGCGCACAGCCGCCGCAGTTTCTCATCGCCGGCGACGTGGTGATGTCGACTGCCTACAACGGTCGCATCGATGCGGCGCGCAAGGAAGGCAAGAATTTGAAGGTCGTGTGGAACGGCAGCATCTACGACCTCGATTACTGGGCCATTCCCAAGGGCTCGCCGAACAAGGATCTGGCGACGCAATACATTTCCTACTCTGTGTCGCAAAAACCACAGGAAGCGTACGCGCAACGCATCGCATACGGGCCGGTGAACAAGGCAGCGATTTCCGCGCTCGATCCGAAGATTCAGGCCGACATGCCGAACTCGCCGAATAACGCGAAGAGCGCGGTACTGCAGGACATGGCGTTCTGGACCGATCACGGCGACGAACTCGAGCAACGCTTCACCGCTTGGGCAGCGAAGTAAGCGCGTCAAGGCGTGACGACGATCGCGCTTCGCACGGACGAAGCGCGATCGCACCGAAGGAGACTCGAAGCGTGAACACCATGACCCTCGCCGTCGACGAAACGCGGGAATCGACCGCACGGCTGAAACGCGAACTGAAGATCGCGGACGCCAAGAAGCGCGCGATGGCGCTCGTGCTTATTGCGCCGCTCGCGATTTTTCTGTTGCTGATTTTCGTCGTGCCGATCGGCGCGTTGCTGACGCGCGCGGTCGACAATCCAGAAATCACGACCGCCTTGCCGCATACGGGCGCGGCGTTGGCAAAGTGGGACCGCACTTCGCCACCATCCGACGACGCCTACGCCGCGCTCGCGCAAGACCTGACCGCTATCGCCGATGGCGAATCGATGGGCGCGCTCGCACGTCGTCTGAACACGGAACTATCGCTCGCTGGTCGCCAAAACCGCGCGCGCGATGCCGCTCACCGGCGACGACGGCAAGCCGCTCGCCGCGCCGCAAGTCAAGGCGAAGATCGTCGAGATCGACGAGCGCTGGAACGACCCGGCCTACTGGCAAGCCATCGCGAAGAACGCGAGCCGCTATTCGCCGTTCTATTTCCTGGCGTCGCTGGATCACAAGCAGAACGGTGTCGGCGATATCGTGCATGCCGATCCCGATCAATCCATCTATCTGAATGTCTTCGCGCGCACGTTTGTGATCGGCGTCGGCGTGACGCTGTTCTCGCTGCTGCTCGGTTACCCGCTCGCCTACTGGATTTCGACGCTGCCCGCGCGCCGCGCCAATCTCGTGATGGTCCTCGTGCTGATTCCGTTCTGGACTTCCATATTGGTGCGCGTCGCCGCGTGGATCGTGCTGTTGCAAAGCGAAGGGCTGGTCAACAAGGCGCTGATCGGCGCGGGCTTGATCGGCTCGCCGCTCGCGCTGTTGTTCAATCGCGTTGGCGTCTATATCTCGATGACGCACATCCTGCTGCCGTTCATGATCCTGCCGCTCTACAGCGTGATGAAATCCGTCCCGCCAACGTACCAACGCGCGGCTGTGTCGCTCGGCAGTCATCCGTTCGCGGCGTTCTGGCGCGTGTACGTGCCGCAGACGTATCCGGGTATCGGCGCTGGCGTGCTGCTGGTGTTCATTCTGGCGATCGGCTACTACATCACGCCGGCGCTGCTCGGCGGCCCAAACGATCAGATGGTCAGCTACTACATCGCCTACTTCACCAACGTGACGATCAACTGGGGCATGGCCTGCGTGCTCGGCGCCTTGCTGCTGGCCGCGACGCTGCTGCTCTATGTCGTCTACGGACGCTTCACGCGCTCGACCGTCAGCCTGGGGTAACTCGAATGAAACTTGCCAAACCGATGTTCGCGCCGCACACATCCGTCACCGAACGCGTCTGGTATTTCGCGTTGCGCATCATTTGCGTGCTGACGCTGCTGTATTTGATCCTGCCCGTGCTGGCGATCGTGCCGCTGTCGTTCTCATCGAGCACCTTCCTCGTCTATCCCATTCCCGGCTGGTCGATGCGCTGGTATCACAACCTCGTGATGTCCGACGAGTGGCGCATGGCCGCAAAGAACAGCTTCATCGTTGCGCCTTCCGCAACGCTCGTCGCGACGATTCTCGGCACGCTCGGCGCGGTCGGGCTGACCAAGGCCAACTTCGTCGGCAAGAGCCTGCTGATGGCCGTACTCATCTCGCCGATGATCGTGCCGGTAATCGTCGTGGGCGTCGGCATGTATTTGTTTTTCGCTCCGCTCGGCATGGCCAATACGTATTTCGGGCTGATTCTCGCGCACGCGGCGCTCGGCGTGCCGTTCGTCGTGACCACGGTCGGCGCGACGCTGCAGAACTTCAACCACAATCTCGTGCGGGCGAACCAGTCGCTCGGCGCGAGTCCGTTGCGAACGTTCTTCCGCGTGACCTTGCCGGTCATCGCGCCGGGCGTGATCTCGGGCGCGCTGTTCGCCTTCGCGACATCGTTCGATGAAGTCGTGGTCACACTGTTTCTCGCCGGCGCGGATCAAACGACTTTGCCGCGCCAGATGTTCACGGGCATCCGCGAAAATATCAGCCCGACAATTGCTGCCTTGGCAACCATTTTGATCGTGTTTTCGACGACTTTGTTGCTTGCGCTGGAATGGTTGCGTGGGCGCGCGGCAGCGCGTGCGGTTGCCAGTTGATGGCGAAACGCGCGAATTTGTTCGCGTCTGACGAACAAATAGCGATACTCAATCGAGTCGATAGCGTACGGGTGATTAGCGCGAAAAGTTAGCGCCGTGGCGTTAAAATCTCGGTCCGCTACACGCGGGTAAGATACTCGCAAAGCACCGTCCCACAAGGCTCCGAGTGGGTTCGTGCCCCCAAAAATCTTGCCTGATTCTCGCTCGATCCGTGCGCAATCAGCGCTCCGCCCGTGATCGTGCAACAATTCACCGCCGCGAACCTTTCGAACAGGTCCGAACAAGCTTACACGAACCGGCTGAAACGCTTATCTGGCGCGGCTTCGACTGGCACCGCGCCCTGCCGATCGGTACGACAAAACCCTCCGGGCAACCTCATTGTGCGAATGGTCAAACGCAAAGCGCACCGCAGCATCGCCGCGACCGCCTTATGGCACACGGTTCGCGGGATTATTCGTAAGAACGGGACAGTGTTTTCACCGATGCAGTATTTATCGGAATATGCTTAATGGCGTACGTTCTAGGTCGAGTCAATGCCTGGAACATTGCCATGACAGCTTTTTCGAAAATTGCAGACCCCTGGTCACAGACGGTTCACCAACTCGAGACCATGCCCAAAGACGCGGCCCGCACCGCGCCGTCGCAGAAAACCGCGCGCATCGAGAGCGACTTTATCGAACGGCTGACGCGCGAATGGAACCGTGCGCACCCGCATCCGCGTGCATCGAACGACCGGCTGCCGTACCCGCAAGCGATCGTGCGCGTGATCGAGCGTCCGAGCAGCGCGACCGCGCTCGTCTACTGGTCCGATCCGGGAACGTGTCATTACGGCTATCAGGGCTGGCGCGCGACCACGGCGAACGCCGATGGCATCTGCTCGCTGTCGGGCATGCCGATTCATCGCGGCGATCAGGTTTATCGCCCGTCGCAGCGCGATCCGAAGCCTCACAATGCGGCGGCGATGATCCTCGCCGCCGCCATGCCGAAGAACAGCGAGGAAGTCGAGTTCGATCTCCACGACTGAGCGACACGCCTGGTCGAAAGCAACGCGCCTCGCATCGATGGACGATGCGAGGCGCGTTGTCGCTCCGAGCGCACGCGTGGTGTGCGTCAGTAGCCGACCGTAAAGCGCTGCTTGATATGCGCGCCGTTCGCGAGTTCGTCGAGAAAGGCCATCGCGTAATCGTCGAAGCTGATCCAGCTGCGGCCGTTCGCGTCGACCAGCAACTCGTCCACGCCGAGCCGAAACCTCTGCGTGCGCGGCCCGCTGACGAATTCCGCCGATGGCGACGCGAAAGTCCAGTCGAGTCCGCGCTCGCGCCTGAGCGCATCGAGAAACGCGGCGCCGCCGTCGCTTCGGGCTTATAGGCTTCGGGGAAATCGGGCAGATCGAGCACGCGCTGCCCCGGCGCGGCGTACAAGCTGCCCGCTCCGCCGACCACCATCAGTCGCGGCACGCCCGCCTGCTTCACCGGTTCGACGATATCGCTCTCCGACACGGTCGTGAATCGCGTCGCGCTGAACACGGCATCGTGGCCGGCGATGGCTTGCGCGAGCGCGGCTGCGTCGTGCGCGTCGACTTGTTTCGCCTCAATGCCCACGCGCGCCTGCACTTTCGATGCATCTCGCGCCAGCGCCGTGACCGTGTGACCGCGCCGCAACGCTTCTTCCAGCAATCGGCTGCCGACGTTGCCCGTCGCCCCGATGATCGCGATCTTGCTCATGGGCCCTGTCTCCTTTACATAAACGGCTGGCGCGCGTCGTCGCGCGATCGCGCTTGAAGTATCACAAGGAAAAAAATATTTCTATAATTCACACGAAAACGGAATAGTGTATCGCATTCAATCAATTACAGAGAATAATTTATCACGACGGCACATATTCCGCGCACACGTCGTAGCTCATAGGGCATGCAAGTTTCGCACCGGCAAACCTCAGTCCCACGCCATACCGACACACCATTGTCATAATCGAAACGCGCATTCGTTTGCGGGCGATGCCATTAAACTAGACGGCCGCGCACTCTTTCGATTCATGCGACGAAGGCGAACACCGGCGCGCCGGACGCATCGGGTCGAAGCGAGTCCCACACTTTGAAGTCGTCAATTTGTCACGACATTGCGTTATATTGCACTTCCTCGCCGCTCCATTACCGGAAGGAGTTAATCGTGAAGAATCCGCAATTGCAGGGTGCCATCGAAGGACGCGACAACCCGGCCGGCGAAACCGCCTATGAGCCGATTCCGGCCCGCAGCCAGTCGCGCGAGTCCGACGACGAACCCGGTTACGCTGATTCGCTCGACATCCCGCTCGATTACGGCATCGTGATGGACGCCGTCAGGGATGCGGTCCGCGCCAATCAGTAAGCGCACGATTCCCCAAGCGAAGCGCCCCGACCGGGGCGCTTTTTTGTGCGCCCAGCATGGGCGCACTCTTGCGGGTACAAGTCCCGCCGCAAGTTGACCACAGCGAGCGAAGTGAAGCGCAACTGCGGAAGGG
>NZ_LFJJ01000214.1 GCF_001189365.1 Candidatus Burkholderia verschuerenii
GCTCATCGGCGAAGTTCCAAACTCCCAGGAAACCATTCAGATCAATATTGCTTCTGGGAGTTCTGGGAAACACGATCTTCCGGCGGCCCCTTGCCACCCTTGACTTCGACTAATTCTGAAGGGCCGAGGAAGTAAATGTTCGATCAGGTCGTATTCGCCGGCGGCGGGAATCGCTGCTGGTGGCAGGCTGGTTTCTGGGACATCGTCCAGCCCGAATTGAAGCTCAGGCCGCGCGTCATCGCGGGGATTTCGGCGGGCGCGGCCACGGCCTGCATGCTCTACACGAACGAGTCGCGCTGGGTGATGAACTACTACGCCGACGTGCTGTGCCACAACACCCGCAACGTCTATTGGGGCAATCTGCTGCGCGGACAGTCGGTGTTCCCGCATTACCGTATCTACCGGCAGGCGCTGCTCGATATCTTCGCGGAGCGTTTCGACTCGCTCAAGACGGCGCCGGAGATTCGCATCGGCGTGTCGCATCTACCGCGCTGGCTCGGCGCGCGCAGTGCCGTGGCGGCGGGCATCATCGCGTATAACATCGAAAAATACGTGCGCAAGACGCTGCATCCGACGCTCGGGCAGGCGCTCGGCTTTCATCCGGAATTCGTGAAGGCGCAGGAGTGCGCGCGGCTCGAAGATCTCGCCGGTCTCATCCTGCAATCGTCGGCGACGCCGCCGTTCACGCCGATCCTGCGACGCAACGGCCGTCCCGTGCTCGATGGCGGCATGGTCGACAACGTGCCGGTCGCCGCGCTCGATGCATCGCCGGGACTCGTGCTGGTGATGGTCACGCGGCTGTATCCGCGCGAGCAGATGTTCGTCGTGCCGCACGGCGAGCAGAAGCGCCTGTATGTGCAGCCGTCGCGCAAGGTGCCGATTTCGAGCTGGGACTATACGAGCCCGGCGCAGATGCAGCATGCTTACGACCTGGGCCGCGCGGATGCCGACGATTTCCTCGCGCGGCTTCCGCGTCTGATCGAAGCCGCCGCGCATACCTGAAGGAGCCGGTCATGTCGAAGAAGAAGCACAGCTACGAACTCACCGTCGCGTGGACGGGCGATCTCGGCTCGGGCACGTCCGCCTACGATGCCTATTCGCGCGACCATCTGCGACCATCTGATCCGCGTCGGCAACAAGACCGCGATCGAGGCATCGAGCGATCCGGCGTTTCGCGGCGATGCCTCGCGACACAATCCCGAGGAGTTGTTCGTCGCGTCGCTGTCGTCGTGTCACATGCTCTGGTATCTGCATCTGTGCGCGACCAACAAGATTGTCGTGACCGGTTATGTCGACGACGCCATCGGCACGATGCAGGAAGAAGCGAAGGGCGACGGCCGCTTCGTCGATGTGCTGCTGCGTCCGCGCGTGACCATCGGCGCGGGCGGCGATGTGGAACTCTCGACGCGCCTGCATGAAGAGGCGCATTGCTTCTGCTTTATCGCGAACTCGGTGAATTTTCCGGTGCGCTGCGAAGCATCGATCGATATCTCGACGATCTGACGCAATCGGCGATCAACGGCGGCGCGCGTGCTGAAGCGCGTCCTTGTTGAAGACGCTCGAGGTATCGCCTGCATCGAACGCGAGAATATTGTTGAACGCCGCGCTGAAATACAGCTCGTAGCTCTCGCGTTCCACATAGCCGATATGCGGCGTGCAGATCACGTTCTCCATGCGCAGCAAGCCATAGCCTTGCAGAATCGGCTCGCTTTCGTACACGTCGATGGCGACCATCCCCGGCCGGTTGTGATGCAGCGCGTTGAGCAGCGCGTTGTCTTCCATCAGCTCCATGCGGCTCGTGTTGACGAACAGCGCCGTGGGCTTCATGCGCATCAGATCGTCCTGCTTGACGATGGCGCGCGTCTCCTCGCTCAGACGCAGATGCACGGTGAGCACATCGCTCTGCTCGAACAATGCCTCGCGGCTTTCCGCGATCGTGAAACCGTCTTCGCGCGCGGCCTGTTGCGAATGCTCGCGTCCATACACGAACACGTTCATGCCGAAAGCCTTGCTGTAGACCGCCACCAGTTGGCCGATCTTGCCGTAACCCCAGATGCCGAGCGTCTGACCACGCAGCACTTGCCCGAGCCCGAAGTTCGGCGGCAACGCGGAGGTCTTCAGTCCCGACTGCTGCCACGCGCCCTGCTTGAGATTCGCCACGTATTGCGGAATGCGCCGCTGCGCCGCCATGATCAGCGCCCACGTCAGCTCGGCGGGCGCATACGGCGAACCCGTGCCTTCGAGTACGGCGATACCCCTTTCCGTACACGCGTCGATATCGATATGTCCGCCGCCCGCGCGACCCGTCTGGCTGATCATGCGTAGTTTGGGCAGCTTGTCGAGCAGTTGCGAACTGATGCGCGTGCGTTCGCGAATCAGCACGAGCGCGTCGACTTCCGACAGTCTGCTAGCCAACTGTCCGAGCCCGCGCACCGTGTTATTGAATATCTTCACCTCGTGATCGTCGAGCAGATGGAAGCAATCCAGTTTCCGAACGGCGTCCTGGTAGTCGTCGAGAATGGCGATTTTCATGGGCATGGGTTGGCTTTGTTGGGCATCAAATGTGCTGCTTGCATCGACCGGACGAAAAAGCGCTTCGATTAACTTCGGGTAATTACGGATAAATGTGCGCTATATCAGCTTAACCGTTCTTCGTCCGCGCATGGATTTATTGCAGTGTTAAGCTTGTCTCCCCACTTTTCAAATCCGCATGCCGTGCGCTAATAGCAAAACATTTCGGCGCATGAAGCATAAAGCACGGCGTATCGCGAGGAGACAGGCCAGTTAGTATCTCTTTTTAACAGTTTGTTCCTTTGCCTTGCAAGCCGCGACAAGCCGTGGCTGCACATGCGCAAAGTGTCATGCCCTCGACGCAGCATCGGCTTGCGAATCGCCTCGTGTCACGAAAAGAACACGAGCCGCCCCGCGTTTCGCAAGTTGCCATCACGGCAACGCGCCTCTCGCAATGCAGCGTCAAAGGGTGTCAAGGTTTCATTGCAGAGAATGGAGACAACTCGATGAACCAGCCCGCAGTAGTCGAAAACAACGATAACCACGCCGTCGATGTAGAAGCACCCGCCCACGTCCGGCACCGACGATTGATCGAATGGGTGCAGCACATCGCCGCGCTCACGAAGCCCGATCGAATCGAATGGTGCGACGGCAGTCAGGAGGAGTACGACCGGTTGTGCGAACAGATGGTCGCCGCCGGCACGATGAAAAAGCTGAACCCGCAGAAACGCCCCAACTCCTATCTCGCCTGTTCGGACCCGTCGGACGTGGCGCGTGTCGAAGACCGCACCTTCATCTGCTCCGAGCGTCGCGAGGACGCTGGTTCCACCAACAACTAGTGCTTCGCGCTGCGCATCGCCTCGACGATGGGACGCGACGAAGGCTGGCTCGCCGAACACATGCTGATTCTCGGTGTGACCTCGCCGCAAGGACGCAAGTATCACGTCGCGGCGGCGTTCCCGTCGGCATGCGGCAAGACCAACTTCGCGATGCTGATTCCGCCGTCCGATCTCAATGGCTGGAAGGTGACGACCATCGGCGACGACATCGCGTGGATCAAGCCGGGCCGCGACGGCCGTCTCTACGCGATCAATCCGGAAGCGGGTTACTTCGGCGTCGCGCCGGGCACTAGCGAGAAGACCAACTTCAACGCGATGGCCACGCTCAAGGAAAACGTGATCTTCACGAACGTCGCGCTGACCGACGACGGCGATGTCTGGTGGGAAGGCATGACCGACACGCCGCCCGCGCATCTGATCGACTGGCAGGGCCGCGACTGGACGCCGGAGATCGCGAAGGAGAAGGGCACGAAGGCCGCACATCCGAACGCGCGCTTCACGGCGCCGGCCTCGCAATGCCCGTCGATCGATGCCGACTGGGAAAATCCCGCCGGCGTGCCGATCGATGCGTTCATCTTCGGCGGACGCCGTTCGAACACGGTGCCGCTCGTCACCGAAGCGCGCGACTGGAAGGAAGGCGTCTACATGGCCGCGACGATGGGCTCCGAGACGACCGCCGCCACCGCGGGGCAGCAGGGCGTCGTGCGTCGCGATCCGTTCGCGATGCTGCCGTTCTGCGGCTACAACATGGCGGACTACTTCGGCCATTGGCTGAAGATGGGCGAAAAGCTCGAAGCGATGAACGCGAAATCGCCGAAGTTCTTCTGCGTCAACTGGTTTCGCAAGGGCGACGACGGCAAGTTCGTGTGGCCGGGCTTCGGCGAGAACATGCGCGTGCTGAACTGGATGATCGGTCGCATTGAAGGCACGGCGAACGGCGAGGAACACGCGTTCGGCATCTCGCCGCGTTACGAGGATATCGACTGGGGCGCGCTCGGTTTCACGCGCGAACAGTTCGAACAGGTCATTTCCGTCAACGATGGTTTGTGGCGCGATGAACTCTCGCTTCACGACGAATCGTTCGAAAAGCTGCGTCAGGGCTTGCCGGGCGCGTTGCCGGAAGCCAAGGCCGACATGGAAAAACGCCTCGCCGCGTGATGAATTCGGCCGGTGATTTACGTCACCGGTCGAATCAATCCCCAAATACGAACCCGCCGCCCGGCGGGTTCGTCTGAACATCGCATAACCCGCCAAAATTGACGCGGCCAGCTTTTAAAAAACCGGCACGCTCATCCCGAAAGCCATCAGCGTTGCGCTCGGAGCAACAATGAGCGCTCTTTCATCGTGTAAGCGCCGTAGAAATAGACAATTTTTCGAAAATTCGCTGCGTTTCCGCAACTTCTGCACGATTTCGCGAGTCCTGGGATAATTCCCACTTGCTCTGCACAGAATTAAACGCCGTCCTAGGCGGCAGGAGTTGTCCCATGGATCATTTGCAGTCGATGAGAGTGTTCGTTCGCGTGGCCGATCTGGGCAGTTTCGCCTGGGCCGCCAGCGCGATGGTCATCTCCAATGCGGTGGCGACGCGCCATGTCGCGGACCTCGAAGGTCGCCTCGGCACGCGTTTGCTCAACCGCACGACGCGCAGTCTTTCGCTCACGGAGTCCGGTCAGGTCTACCTCGAGCGAGCACGCCAGATTCTCGATGAGCTCGAAGACGTCGAGCAGATGGTGGTTGCGCGCAATCACGAACCGTTGGGTTCGTTGAGGATCGTCGCGCCCGTGGTGTTCGGTCTGCATAATCTCGCGCCCGTGTTACAGACGTATGCACAGCGCTATCCGAAGGTCGTGCCCGACGTGACGCTGGTGGATCGCCAGGTCGATCTGGTCGAGGAAGGCTTCGATGTCGGCATCGTGATCGCGCGTCAGGTGAAGAGCGCGAGCGTCGTCACGCGGCGTCTGACGACCGGCTGCATGACGGTGTGCGCGACGCCCGAGTATCTCGCCAAGCACGGCACGCCGACGCGGCCGGAGCATTTGCTGGAGCATCCGTGCCTGAGTCTGCCGTCCGAGTATTGGGGCGACGAGCGCGTGTTCACCGGTCCCGATGGCGAGGTGCGCGTGCGCCCGCAGAACGTGATCATCGCCAACAACACGGAGATGCTGCGGCAGTTCGCGCTGCTCGGCATGGGCATCGCGATTCTGCCGAGTTATCTGATCGGCAACGACATGACGCGCGGCACGCTGGTGCGCCTGCTGAGCGATTTCCAGTTGCCGCAGGTCGAGATCAACGTCGCGTATCCGAGCCGTCGTCACCTGCCGGCGAAGGTGCGGACTTTCATCGATCATCTGGTGGAGTATTTTAGCCAGTCGCCGAACCATCAGATCGGCGAGCAATGGCTGCGCGATGGGCGTGGCCGGGCGGTGGCCGCGTCGCAACCGGTATACGAAGAGGACGCGCGTCCGATCGACAGCGATCTCGACGACAAGGTTGCCAAGCAGTCCCGCATGCGCGGACGGATGGCGGTGCCGTCGCTGTTCTGAGTTCGTCTTCGCCATAGCAAAAAGTCCGCGAATCGCTTCGCGGGCTTTTTGTTTTTCAGGCGCGTGGTGCTCGGCGAGTTACGAACCCGTCTTGCGCGCCGTGGTCTTTTTCGCGGCGGCCTTCTTCGCCGCGACGGTCTTGGTGGCGGGCTTGGCGCGCGTGGTCTTGGCGGCGACCGCGACATCGCTGTCGCCATCCTCCGCGTTGTTCGCCGGAGCCTCCGATGCCGCCGCGCCGCGCTTGGCCGCAGCCGTCTTCGCCGCCGGTTTGCCTTCCTTCTTCTCGAACTCGAAGCCGATCTTGCCGTCCGGCTGCTTGACGAGGAACGCCTTGAAGTTGCGGCCGGTACGCGAGGACTTGAAGCCCGTCAGCAGATCCGTACGGCCTTCGCCGAGCAGCTTCTGCATCTGCTCGCGGGCGATTTCCTGTTGCAGGATCACCTTGCCCGAGCGGAAATCGCACGTCTTCGGATTCGCGACCGAGTTCTCGCAGACATAGCTCATGCCGTGCTCGTACACGCGCGACTGACACTTCGGGCACGCGCCGACCGGCGTCTGCTCGGAGAAATCGGGCGGTTCGCCGTCTTCGCCGCCGGTGTCCTGACCGAAGTCGAACTCGAGCTTGAAGTTCTTGATCTCGTCGTCGAAGGCGAGCTTGAGGATGGCGGAGAACGGACGGCCCATCTTGCTGCGGAACCCCGACAGCGGCCCGATGGTTTTCTCGCGCAGCAACTCTTCGACTTCGGGAATTTCGAACTGACGTCCGCCCGGAATCTTCGAGATCGAGAACTCGCACTTCGTACACGCGAACCGGCGATAGTTCTCCTTCACCTGCGCGCCGCAATGCGGGCAGGGCGTTTCCAGCGTCGCGTAATCGCCGGGAATCGTGTCGGAGTCGTATTCCTTCGCACGCTTGACGATGGTCTGCGTCATGCGGGCGATTTCCTGCATGAACGCATCGCGATGCAAACTGCCGCGCTCCATCTGCGAGAGCTTGTGCTCCCACTGGCCGGTCAGTTCCGGCGCGGTGAGTTCCTCGACGCCGAGACCGCGCAGCAAGGTCATCAACTGGAACGCCTTGGCGGTCGGAATCAGTTCGCGGCCTTCGCGCACCATGTACTTTTCGCCCAGCAGACCTTCGATGATCGCCGCGCGCGTGGCCGGCGTGCCGAGGCCCTTCGCGGCCATCGCGTCGCGGAGTTCTTCGTCTTCGACGAGTTTGCCCGCGCCTTCCATCGCCGACAGCAGCGATGCTTCGTTGTAGCGCGCGGGCGGCTTGGTCACGAGGCCATGCGCTTCGACCTTTTCGACATCGACCTTTTCGTCCTTCTGCACCGGCACCAGATTGCCGTCCTCGCCCGCGGCTTCGCGGCCGTAGACCTGCAGCCAGCCCGGCTCGACGAGCACCTTGCCTTCCGTCTTGAAGTGATGCCCGGACACTTCGGTGATACGCGTCGTGACCAGATATTCGGCCGCCGGGAAAAACACCGACAGGAAGCGCTTCACGACCAGGTCGTACAGTTTCTGCTCCGGCTCGGACAGCGCCTTGGGCGCTTGCAGCGTCGGGATGATGGCGAAGTGATCGCTGATCTTCGAGTTATCGAAGATGCGCTTGTTCGGTTTCACCCAGCCCTTGTCGAGCACTTGCTTGGCGAACGGCAGATAGTTGTTGCTTTCCTTCAGCATGGTCAGCGTTTCCTTGACCGTGCCGAGATAGTCCTCGGGCAGCGCGCGCGAATCGGTACGCGGATAGGTGAGGACCTTGTGCTTTTCGTACAGCGCCTGCGCGAGGCCGAGCGTGTTCTTCGCCGAGAAACCGAAACGGCTGTTCGCTTCGCGCTGCAAGCTGGTCAGATCGAACAGCAGCGGCGACATCTGCGTGGACGGCTTCGATTCCTCGGTGACGGTGCCGGTCTTGCCACGGCACGCTGCCACGATGGTTTCCGCCGCCGGCAGGCTCCACAGACGCGAATCGCGCTGCTCGGGATCGTTCTCGACGCGCTTGAACTTCGGATCGAACCAGCGGCCTTCGTAGATGCCCTTCGCCGCGACGAACTCGCCGCGCACTTCCCAGTAATCGCGCGGCACGAAACGGCGGATTTTCTCCTCGCGTTCGACGACGATCGACAGCGTCGGCGTCTGCACGCGGCCGACGGTGGTCAGGAAGAAGCCGCCGCCCTTGCTGTTGAACGCGGTCATCGCGCGCGTGCCGTTGATGCCGACCAGCCAGTCGGCTTCGGAGCGGCAGCGGGCAGCATCGGCGAGCGGCTGCATGTCGGCGTCGCTGCGCAGATTCGCGAAACCTTCGCGGATCGCGGCGGGCGTCATCGACTGCAGCCACAGGCGCTGGACCGGATGCCTGGCTTTCGCGTGCTGCGCGATCAGGCGGAAAATCAGCTCGCCCTCGCGCCCCGCGTCGCATGCGTTGATGAGCCGGTCGACGTCCTTGCGCTTCATCAGCTTGGTCAGCACCTTGAGGCGCGACTCGCTCTTGGCGATCGGATTCAGGTCGAAATGCGGCGGAATGACCGGCAGGTTCGCGAAGCTCCATTTACCGCGCTTGACGTCGTATTCCTCCGGCGCGGCGATCTCCAGCAAATGGCCGACGGCCGACGAGAGCACGTAATCGTCGCTCTCGAAGTACTCGTCATGCTTGGTAAAGCCGCCCAGCGCACGCGCGATGTCGTTCGCAACGGAAGGCTTCTCAGCGATGATCAGGGCTTTGGACATGACTCAATTTAGTTGAAGACTGGCAGCGGCCCGATTTGGGCTGCTTTAACGACCGCTTTATAGCACAGGCTTTGTACCGTGCGCGTTCGAGTACGAATTTGCGCGTTTCATTCCACGGTCGGCGAAGGGCGTTTCGTCGGACGCATTGGGTGCTTCTCGCGCATTGTGCGCGTCTTTCGGCTAGGCCGTGGCAAGCGCCGGCCGAAGCTTGGGCGCGCCGGTCATATCGGGCAGCGCGGTCAGATCGGTGAGCATGCGCTCGACGATCGACACTTGCGGCAATACCGTGCCGAAAAAACGGGTCGTGACCGAATCTTCGATCAGGATGGTAGGGAAATTCTCGACATCGAGATCGTCGAGCGTATCGGCGTGATTCTCGATGTCGATCCAGGCGAAGCAGATTTCCGGATGCGCGTCCGCCAGCCGGTCGAATCCCGCGCGATATTCACGGCACGTTCCGCACCAGTCGGCGCACAGGCACGCGACGAACAGCGTGCCGGGCGCGGCGATGCGCTCGGCGATTTCTTCGGCGTCGGTGTCCAGATTCAGCGCGGGCATGGCGGTGTGGCGATCCTTCTCGTGGGGCGGCTTCTCGCGGGGCGGGGAGCAGCGCATTTTTCCGCGAATGTAGCACGGCGCGGGATCAGCAGCGCTCCACGGTCCCGTAACGGCCGCCCGGCAGCGGCGACGCGGCCCGCCAGTTCGAGGCGCAACAGCGCGCCCTGGAGCCCCGCGCCATCCATTTCGGTGCGCGTGGCGAGAATTTCAAGCGTCGCGGGCGCGTGGCCGAGCGCGGCCAGCACGCGTTCGGCATCGGCATCGATCGATTCGAGCGCGGATTCCGGCAGCCGCGCCGACGCCCACGCCGCATTCACCGGCTGCGGCTCGCCGCGTTTGCGGGCGGCGTTCGCGCGGATCAGGCCGAATTCCTCCAGCACTTCGTCGGGTGTTTCCACGAGCTTCGCGCCCTGTTTCAGCATCCGATGACAGCCGCGCGACAACGGCGCGTGAATCGATCCGGGAATGGCGAAGACATCGCGCCCCATTTCATTGGCGAGCCGCGCGGTGATCAGCGAGCCGGAGCGCATCGCCGCCTCGACGATCAGCATGCCGCCCGACAATCCCGCGATCAGCCGATTCCTCTGCGGAAAGTTCGCCGAACGCGGCGGCGTGCGCAGCGGCCATTCCGACACGATTACGCCTTCGCGCGCGATTTCATGCGCCAGATCGCGGTTCGTCGCCGGATACACGATGTCCAGCCCCGTGCCGATCACCGCGATGGTGCCCGCGCTACCGAGCAGCGCCCCGCGATGCGCCGCCGCGTCGATGCCGAGCGCGAGCCCCGACACGACTGCGAGCCCCGCATCCGAAAACGCCCGCGAAAACCGCCGCGCGTCCTCGATGCCCTGCTGCGTGGCGTGCCGGCTGCCGACGACCGCGATCGCGTGCGATTGCAGCAGGTCGAGCCGCCCTTTGACGTAAAGCAGCGGCGGCGGATCCGGCATGGTCAGCAGCGCCTGCGGATATGCGGCATCGGCGAGCGTCAGGACGTGGTTTTCCGGCGCGCACGCCCATTCGCGGACGTTCTCAATATAGTTGTCGAACGGCACCTGTTCGATATCGGCCGATGCCGCCAGCACGGCTTTCGCCGCATCCGGGCCGGCGACGCGCGCGAGTTCCGCGTAGCTTTCGGCGAGCACGTTCGGCGGATCGCCGAATTCGGTTAGCAACTGGCGCAGGGCGATCGGCCGCAAGCCGGGCGCATGCGCGAGCCGCAGCCACGCGCGAAGTGCGTCGGCGTCGCCGGGCGGCGCGGCGCAAGGGCCCGGCGCGATAGGCCCGGTCGGCAGGAGGGCGGTCGTCATGTTAAGATTTTTGGTCCTGTACAGAAAAAGTAATAAGCGAATCGAAGCGTCGCCCGGTCCTGTTCGCCCCCGTCGCGATGCTTCCTGGCCACCATGCCGCGGCGTTGAATCGGATGGATTCACCCGCCTATCTTCGGCATGCCGCCCATTACCCGCAACCTGGCCGAATGGCCGATCGACCCGCGTCGCGGCGCGCGTAAAAACTCCGAATCATGGCCCTGCTCAAGATACTCAACTACCCCGACAAGCGGCTCCACAAGGTGGCCAAGCCGGTCGCCGCGGTGGACGACCGCATCCGCAAACTCGTCGGCGACATGGTCGAGACGATGTACGCCGCGCTCGGCGTCGGCCTGGCCGCCACGCAAATCGACGTGCACGAGTGCGTGATCGTCATCGACGTCTCCGACGATCACAACGAACTGATGGTCTTCATCAATCCGGAGATCGTCTGGTCGAGCGACGAGAACAAGGAGTGGGAAGAGGGCTGTCTGTCGGTGCCGGGCATCTACGATGTCGTAGAACGTCCGGATAAGGTGCGCGTGCGCGCGCTCAACGAAAAAGGCGAGACCTTCGAGCTCGATTGCGACGGTCTGCTCGCCGTGTGCATCCAGCACGAGATGGATCACTTGTTGGGCAAGGTGTTCGTCGAGTATCTGTCGACGCTCAAGCAGACGCGGATTCGCGGCAAGATGAAGAAGCTGGAAAAGGCGCTGTAATCCCCGTTTTTTGCAGGCCTGAAGGTGTCTGAAGGTACTCGAATGACTCAATCACTGCGCGTCGTGTTCGCCGGCACGCCGGAATTCGCCGCCGCCGCGCTCGCGGCCATCCATGACGCCGGCTTTGCGGTGCCGCTCGTGCTGACGCAGCCCGATCGTCCGGCCGGACGCGGCATGAAGCTGACCGCCAGCCCGGTCAAGCGCTTCGCCGTCGAACATGGGCTTGCGGTCGCGCAGCCCACGTCGCTGCGGCGCGCGGGCAAGTATCCGCAGGAAGTGGCCGATGCCATCGATCTGTTGCGCGCCACGCCGCACGACGTGATGGTCGTCGCCGCCTACGGCCTGATCCTGCCGCAGGAAGTGCTCGATATCCCGCCGCGCGGTGCGATCAACATCCACGCGTCGTTGTTGCCGCGCTGGCGCGGCGCCGCGCCGATCCATCGCGCGATCGAAGCGGGCGACGCCGAATCCGGCATCACGCTGATGCAGATGGACGCCGGCCTCGACACCGGCGCGATGATCCACGAAGGCCGCACGCCGATCCGTCCCGACGACACGACCGCGTCGCTGCACGACCGCCTCGCGCAAATGGGCGCGGAGATGATCGTCGCCGCCTTGCGCGATCTCGAGCGGGACGGCGCGCTGCCCGCCACGCCGCAACCCGACGACGGCACGACCTACGCCGAAAAAATCGCCAAGCACGAGGCCGCGCTCGACTTCCGCCGTCCGGCCGACGAACTCGCGCGTCAGGTCCGCGCCTTCGATCCGTTTCCCGGCGCGTTCGGCACGCTGGACGGCGTCGCCATCAAGATCTGGTCCGCGCAGCCCGTCGACGGGTCGGGCGAACCGGGCCGCATCGCGGAGGTGTCGGCGGACGGCATCGTCGTGATGTGCGGAAGCGGAGCGCTCAAGCTCACGCAGCTTCAGAAGCCGGGCGGAAAACGTCTGCCGGTACGCGAATTTCTCGCTGGTTCGACGCTCGCCAAGGGCCAAAGCTTCACGCTGCCGGACGCCACGCAGCGCTAAAATAAGCCGTCTTGAAGTAGCGCTTCGTTTCGAGGTTTCCGATGCTCGGCATTACCGGTTTCGCCTTCTTTCTGCTCGCCGTCTTTCTTCTGAACGTCACGCCCGGTCCCGACACGGCCTACATCGTCGGACGCAGCGTGGCGCAAGGGCGCGGCACGGGCGTCGTGTCGGCGCTGGGCATTTCGGCGGGATGCATCGTGCATACGCTCGCGTGCGCGTTCGGGCTGACGGCGATTCTCGCGGCATCGGCGACGGCGTTCACCGTCATCAAGATCGCCGGCGCGATTTATCTGATTTATCTCGGCGTGCGGCTGATTTTCGCCAAACCGGACGACGACACCCGCGACACGCCGTCCGCGCCGAAATCGCTGAGCCAGCTTTTCGCGCAGGGTTTCGTCACGAATGTGCTGAACCCCAAAGTGGTGCTTTTCTTCGTATCGTTCTTCCCGCAATTCGTCGCCGTCGACAGCCCGCACAAGACGCTCGCGTTTCTCGTGCTCGGCGCGGCCTTCATCGCGATGAGCACGGCGTGGAACAGCTTCGTCGCGTGGATCGCGGGCAGCGTCACCGAGCGCTTCTCGGCTCGGGCAAGCCGGGCGTGAAGAAGTGGCTGGATCGCGTGGTCGGCAGCGCGTTCGTTGGGCTCGGCATCAAGCTCGCGACATCGCATCGATAAATCGATCGACCAATTGAATTATTGACGGACGTCCCTATCTAACGATTTTCTTACAATCGTCTGTCAGGCCGATTTGGCCGTGACAACCGCGCACGATGCGCAACGTCTCTGGGAGAGGAGCTTCCGCACATGTTCAACTGGGTCAAAACCGCGATGCTGATGGCTGCGATCACGGCCCTTTTCGCCGTGATCGGTGGTGTCATCGGTGGAAAGAGCGGCATGATGCTCGCGCTGCTGATCGCCGTCGGCATGAATTTCTTTTCGTACTGGTTCTCGGACAAGATGGTTCTGCGCATGTATAACGCGCAGGAAGTGGACGAGAGCAGTGCGCCGCAGTTTTATCGCATGGTGCGCGAGCTGGCGCAGCGCGCCGAGCTGCCGATGCCGCGCGTCTATCTGATCAACGAAGATGCGCCGAACGCGTTCGCCACGGGCCGCAATCCCGAGCACGCGGCCGTCGCGGCGACGACCGGCATTCTGCGCGTGCTGTCCGAGCGCGAAATGCGCGGCGTGATGGCGCACGAACTCGCGCACGTGAAGCATCGCGACATCCTGATCTCGACCATCTCCGCGACGATGGCGGGCGCGATCTCGGCGCTGGCGAACTTCGCGATGTTCTTCGGCGGACGCGACGACGAAGGCCGTCCGGTCAATCCGATAGCCGGCATTCTGGTGGCGATCCTCGCGCCGATGGCGGGCGCGATGATCCAGATGGCGATTTCCCGCGCGCGTGAATTCGAGGCGGATCGCGGCGGCGCGCAGATTTCCGGCGATCCGCAGGCGCTCGCCAGCGCGCTCGAGAAGATCCACGCGTACGCGACCGGCACGCCGTTCCCGACCGCCGAGGCGCATCCGGCCACGGCGCAGATGATGATCATGAATCCGCTGTCGGGCGGCGGCATTGCCAATCTGTTCTCGACGCACCCGGCGACCGAAGAGCGCGTGGCGCGGTTGATGGAAATGGCGCGCACCGGGCGCATGTAACGCTGCACTTTAGGTTCACCGAGGGCCGCTTCATCTGAGGAGCGGCCCTTTCTTATTACGGTTACTTTTCGCGTGCCAGGGCGCGAAATTCCCACCAGTTACAATCGACGTTCATGCAAGCGGGCCGCTTGCCGTTCGACCGTTCTCATTTTTCCATGACAGACAAGGCTTCCCGACCGCGTGCCGATGCGCAACATCAACCGGCGCGTGCGTCGTCCCGCATGGGCGCGTTGCATCTCGCGCCCGATTCGCTGGCGTTCGTGCTCGATGGCGCGGCGCAGGCCGTCGGCGCGGTGCGAGCGGGATCGGCCTTGCCGGCGGCGTTGCAGGCGGTTGCATCGGGTAAGGCGGCCGGCGCGCGCGGCGCGATTCAGGACATCGCGTATCGCACGATGCGCCGTCTCGCGCTCGCCGATGCGCTGCTGCACAAGCTCGTGCGCAAGGCGCTGCCGCCGCATGTATCGAGCGTGATCGTGTGCGCGTTCGCGCTGCTGACCGACGACGACGCGCACGCCGCCTATGCGCCGTTCACGGTGGTCGATCAGGCGGTGAACGCGATCGCGGCGCGGCGCGACATCGCATTCGCGAAAGGGCTCGTGAACGCGGTGCTGCGCAATTTCCTGCGCGAACGCGATGCGTTGATCGCCGAGGCGAATCGCAGCGACGTCGCGCGCTGGAACTATCCGCAATGGTGGATCGACGCGGTGAAGCGCGGTCAGCCGGACGCGTGGCAGCACATTCTCGAAGCGGGCAACGATCACGGGCCGCTGACCTTGCGCGTCAACGCGCGTCACTCGAGCGTCGACGAATACGTGCAGCGTTTGAAAGCCGAAGGTATCGAATCTCAGGCAGCGGGACTGCACGCGGTGCGCCTCGCCACGCCGATGCCGGTCGATCGCATTCCCGGCTTCGCCGATGGCATTGTCTCCGTGCAGGATTCGGGCGCGCAACGCGCCGCCCAACTACTCGACGCGCGCGACGGCATGCGCGTGCTCGATGCCTGCGCCGCGCCCGGCGGCAAGACCGGCCATATCCTCGAACTGGCGAACGTCGAACTCGTCGCGCTGGAAAGCAATGCCGACCGCGCGAAGCGCATCGACGAAAACCTGACGCGCCTGAAACTGAGCGCCGAAGTGACGGTCGGCGATGCCGGCGATCCCGCGCCGTGGTTCGACGGCCGGCCGTTCGATCGCATCCTCGCGGACGTGCCGTGCTCGGCGTCGGGCATCGTGCGGCGTCATCCGGATATCCGCTGGCTGCGCCGTCCGTCGGATATCGCGGCGCTCGTCGAGGAGCAGCGGCGCATCCTGAACGCGCTGTGGCCGCTGGTCGCGAAGGGCGGCGAACTGCTCTACGTGACGTGCTCGATCTTCCCCGAAGAGGGCGAGGATCAGGCCCGATGGTTTGGAACCCTGCATGAAGATGCGGTACGATTGGACGCGCCGGGGCAATTGTTGCCGACAGCGGCGCATGCCATTGCCAATGAGCGCGCGGGTGCGGTACAAGGTTCACCGGACGGTACACATGCCGCAGATCCCGGCAAAGGCGAGGCGAAAGCCGCCCGCCAGTCATCGAGCCGGAACGCGGAAGCCTTCGCGGACCACGACGGATTCTTCTACGCGCGCTTTCAGAAACGGTGACGATCAAACGCTTTTTTCCGCTCCGGCTCGCGGTTGCCGTGTGGGCCGCGCTGGCGCTCTGGCTGAGCTTCGCCCCGGCCGGCGTCGCTCATGCCGAGACGATCTCCGTGCAGCGGGCATCGTTGCAGGCGGACAATACCGGCTGGAGTCTCGATGCCCACTTCGACTTCGATCTCAACAGCAGTCTTGAAGAAGCCGTGAATCGCAGCGTACCGCTCTACTTCATGCTCTACTTCACGCTGTCGCGGCCGCGCTGGTACTGGTTCGACGAGGAGCCGGTCAACGTGTCGCAGAGCATGCGTCTTTCCTTTCAGCCGCTCACCAACGAATATCGCGTGTCGACGGGCGGCTTGCAATTGCGTTTCGGATCGCTCAACGAAGCAATGGCGGTGATCAAGCACATCACGTCATGGCATGTGATCGACCGGAATCAGGTGCATCCCGGAGAAACTTACGATGCATCGGTGCGTATGCAGCTCGATATCGCGCTGATGCCCAAGCCGTTCCAGATCGATGCGGTGAACAACCGCGACTGGAACCTGTCGTCCGATTGGAAGAAGTTCACTTTTACGGCGTCTGAACGTGCGAAATAGATTTCGACGCGGCCGGACGGACATGAAGAGCTTTGTCGTCCGGTTGCTGGTCTCGACGGTCGCGGTCACGGCAGTGTTGCTGCTCGTGATGCTCGCGCTCGCCAGCGCGAACACCGAGTTCTTCGATCGCTACTACGGCTGGCTGTACGCCGCGAACGTGGCGGTGGCGCTCGTGTTCATGCTGATCGTCATCAGCCTGATCGTGATCATCATCGCGCGCGTGAGGCAGGGGCGCTTCGGCACGCGATTATTGGCCAAGCTCGCGCTGATCTTCGCGCTGGTCGGCGTGGTGCCGGGCGCGATCATCTACATCGTGTCGTATCAGTTCGTATCGCGCAGTATCGAGTCGTGGTTCGACGTGAACGTGGAGATCGCGCTGACGTCCGGCCTCACGCTCGGTCGCGGCATGCTCGAGAACTCGCTCACCGACTACAAGAACCGCGCGCGTCAGATGAGCGATCAACTGGCGAGCACCGATCCGTCGAGTCTCACGCTCGCGCTGCTGCGCATGCGCGATCAATACAACGTACAGGACGCCGTGGTGTTCGAGCGTCCGCGCGATCAGTACAACCGCGAGGATCTCAACGCGAGCGACGGCTTGCAGCGCGCGCCGGGCTTACGGACCATCGCGCAGGCGTCGGGCAATTACTACGCGCTGCTGCCGACCAACGAGCCGTCCAACTCGATGCTCAAGGCCGCGCAGGATCGTCCGTACGGCGCGATCGAAGGCGAGATCGACGGCGATCCGAAATCGAACGGGCTCAAAGGCGCGCTGCGATTGCGCGTCGTCACGAAGATACCGGACCCGAGCACGACGACCGAGTTTCAGCACGTTGACCGCTATCTGCAGATCGAGCAGCCGGTTAGTCAGGAGCTCGCGCGCAACGCGGATGCCGTGCAGCGCGCGTATCGCGAATATCAGGAGAAGCGGCTCGGGCGCACGGGCTTGCGCAAGATGTACATCGGCACGCTGACGCTGGCGCTGTTCCTCGCCACCTTCATCGCGATGATGCTCGCGCTCGCGCTCGGCAATCAGCTCGCGCGGCCGCTGTTCCTGCTCGCGCAGGGCACGAAGGAGGTTGCGGAAGGCGACTACACGCCCAAACGCGAGATCAATTCGCGCGACGAACTCGGCTTTCTCACGCAGTCTTTCAATGCGATGACAAGACAGTTGTCCGAAGCGCGGCTGGCGGTGGAGAACAACCGCATCGCGCTGGAGCATTCGAAGGCGTATCTCGAAAGTATTCTCGCGAACCTCACGGCGGGCGTGTTCGTGTTCGACCGGCAGTTCCGCCTGACGACCGCGAATCGCGGCGCGGAACGGATCTTCCGTCAGCCATTCAAGGCGCTGCTGAGCCAGCCGCTCGATCAGATCGGCGCGCTGTCCGAGTTCGGCGCGATGGTCAAGAAAGCGTTCGCCGAGCGCGACGCGGCATCGGTCGGCGCGGGTCATCCGATCGGCGATCGCGGGCACTGGCAGCAGCAGGTCGCGGTCACGGTGCCCGGCGAGAACGATCCTTTGACGCTGCTGGTGCGCGGCACGCAGTTGCTGAGCGTGACCGATGGCGAGGAAGACGCCGAGACCACCGGTTACGTCGTCGTGTTCGACGATATCTCCGACGTGATTTCCGCGCAGCGTTCGGTCGCGTGGGGCGAAGTCGCGCGGCGTCTCGCGCACGAGATCAAGAACCCGCTCACGCCCATCCAGCTATCGGCCGAGCGTCTGCAGATGAAGCTGAGCGACAAGCTCGCCGCGCCCGACGCCGAAGTGCTCAAGCGCGCGTCGACGACCATCGTCAATCAGGTGCAGGCGATGAAACAGATGGTCGACGATTTCCGCGAGTACGCGCGCACGCCGCCCGCGGTGCTCGGCAATCTGCAACTGAACGAGCTGGTCGCCGAAGTGCTGACGCTGTACGGCATCGAAGACGGCAAGACGCCGATCAAGATCGACCTCGCGAAACTGCCCGTGATCTGCGGCGATGCGACGCAGATTCGCCAGGTCATCCACAACCTGCTCCAGAATGCGCAGGATGCGGTGGCGGATGTCGTGGAGCCTCGCGTGCTGCTCGAAACGAGGACAGTAGAATATGGCGACCCCGACGCATCGGGCCACGCGCGCGTGGCGGTGCGTCTGACGGTGTCGGACAACGGTTCGGGCTTCCCGGCGCGCATTCTGTCGCGCGCCTTCGAGCCTTATGTGACGACGAAAGCGAAGGGCACGGGTCTGGGACTTGCAACGGTGAAAAAGATCGTCGACGAGCATGGTGCGCGCATCGACATCCGCAACCGTTCGAAGTCGGCGGACGTAGTGGAAGGGGCGCAGATATCGATTCTGTTTCTTCAACTCGCGGACGACGCCTCGGCCCCGGGCGCGACGACTCCCGGCGCCGGCACGACGGCGAATCACGGCAATACAAAAGCAACAGTGCAAACAAGGGCAGCTTAAATGGCAACCATCCTGGTGGTAGACGATGAAATGGGGATCCGGGAACTGCTCTCCGAGATCCTGAGCGACGAAGGTCACGTAGTCGAACTGGCGGAAAACGCGCAGCAGGCGCGCGACTACCGCATACAGCAGACGCCCGACCTCGTGCTGCTCGACATCTGGATGCCCGATACCGACGGCGTGACACTGCTGAAGGAATGGGCCGCGCAGGCCCGGCTCACGATGCCGGTCATCATGATGTCGGGACACGCGACCATCGACACGGCAGTCGAGGCGACCAAGATCGGCGCGCTCAACTTCCTCGAAAAGCCCATCGCGCTGCAGAAGCTGCTGAAGGCGGTCGAGCAGGGGCTGGCGCACGGCACCGCGACGCCCGAACCGGTCGCGCCGCCCAAGCCCGCGAGCACGTTGACGCCGTCGGGCGTGCCGATGGCGACCGCGCTCGCGAACGCGCTCAGCTCGATGCCCGCCGATCCCACCGCGAGCCCCACGCCGCAGCAGCCCGCGACGCAGACGGCCTCGATCTCCTTCGATATCCCGCTGCGCGACGCCCGCGATGCGTTCGAACGTGCGTACTTCGAGTATCACCTCGCGCGCGAGAACGGCAGCATGACGCGCGTCGCGGAAAAGACCGGGCTCGAGCGGACGCATTTGTATCGCAAGCTCAAGCAGCTTGGCGTCGATCTCGGCAAGAATCGGAACGAAGTCTGACGCGCCGAATCCGGTATCGGCGAAGAAATTTCGGAAAGGGGCTTGAGGCCGCAGGTTACGTCTGATATAGTTTTACCCCTCCGTTGGCCCGGTAGCTCAGTTGGTAGAGCAGCGGATTGAAAATCCGCGTGTCGTTGGTTCGATTCCGACCCAGGCCACCAAAGATTCAGGCAAAAGCCCAGTCGCAAGACTGGGCTTTTTGCTTTGCAGGCGCGGCATCGGTTGGCGGGCGTCATGCGCGCGCAGCTCGGGAATCCGGCGCATCGTGCTAAAATTCCGAAGATTCAAGGACTTGGCGTTCCAGCGGAGCGCGGGTTCTCATCCACGCAGGGCTCCGGAATCGTGCGATGGCGGCGTTTTTGAGCGCTATCGGCGGCATAAGGCGTGCGCGCGTTCGTCGCCAACCTGTCGGCCTATACTGAATCGGCGCGCATCGCCGATCATGGCGCGCGACGCCAACTTCACACGGAGTTTTCAGGGTGACTTGGACAGACGCTAAAGACAGCGCGCTGGTGTTGTTTTCCGGCGGTCAGGACTCGGCCACGTGCCTGGCCTGGGCGCTCGAACGGTATAAGACGGTCGAAACGCTCGGCTTCGATTACGGCCAGCGGCATCGCGTGGAACTGGAATGCCGCGAAGGCTTTCGCGCCGCCATCGCGCGCGATTTTCCGCAGTGGACCGGCCGCCTCGGCGAAGATCACATGATCGATCTGTCCGTGCTCGGCGCCATCAGCGATACCGCGATGACCCGCGAGATCGAGATTCAGGCGACCGCCAGCGGCCTGCCGAATACCTTCGTGCCGGGCCGCAATCTGCTGTTCATGACGATCGCGGCATCGGTCGCGTATCGACGCGGTTTGAAGGTGCTGGTGGGCGGCATGTGCGAGACGGATTTCTCCGGCTATCCGGATTGCCGCGACGACACCATGAAGGCGCTGCAGGTCGCGCTGAATCTGGGCATGGAAACGCGTTACGCGCTCGAGACGCCGCTCATGTGGCTCGACAAGGCCGATACGTGGCGTCTGGCCGAAACGCTCGGCGGCAACCCGCTGGTCGAGCTGATTCGCGTGGAAACGCATACGTGCTATGTCGGCGAGCGCGCCGAGTTGCACGACTGGGGCTTCGGCTGCGGGCAATGTCCGGCATGCAAGCTGCGCAAGCGCGGTTACGAGGCATATCGCGCGGGCGAGCAGGTCGACGTCGGGCCGGTTTGAGTTTGACGAGAGACATCACGCAGTCATGACGTACGCGGTAAAAGAAATCTTCTACACGTTGCAGGGCGAGGGCGCGAACGCCGGACGCCCGGCCGTGTTCTGCCGCTTCGCCGGCTGCAATCTGTGGTCGGGCCGCGAAGAGGATCGCGCGGAAGCGGTCTGCCAGTTTTGCGACACGGACTTCGTCGGCACCGATGGCGAGAACGGCGGCAAGTACCGCACGCCGGCCGATCTCGTCGCGATGATCGCGTCGCAGTGGCCCGAAGGCGAGGCGAACAAGTTCGTCGTCTGCACGGGCGGCGAGCCGATGCTGCAGATCGATCAGCCCTTCGTCGATGCCTTGCACGACGCGGGTTTTGAAATGGCCATTGAGACGAACGGATCGCTGCCGGTGCTGGAAAGCATCGACTGGATCTGCGTGAGTCCGAAGGCCGATGCGCCGCTCGTCGTCACGAAGGGCAATGAACTGAAGGTCGTCGTGCCGCAGGACAACCAGCGTCTGGCCGAACTGGAGAAGCTCGACTTCGAGTATTTCCTGGTTCAGCCGATGGACGGCCCGTCGCGCGATATCAACACGAAGCTGGCGATCGACTGGTGCAAGCGGCATCCGAAGTGGCGTCTGTCGATGCAAACGCATAAATATCTGAACATTCCCTGAAGAAGTCGAGCCGAAGTGCAGACGATTACCCGAAAACTCGAATTCGATGCGGGCCACCGCATCCCCGATCACCGCAGTCAGTGCCGTAACCTGCACGGGCATCGTTATGTGCTCGAAATCACGCTGCAAGGCGACCTCGTCGATGTCGAAGGCGTGCCCGATCGCGGCATGGTGATGGACTTCGCCGACGTCAAGTCGCTGGCGATGGAACATCTCGTGAACAAGTGGGATCACGCGTTCATCGTCTATGAAGGCGATGTGAAAGTGCGCGAATTCCTGCAAACGCTGTCGGATCACAAGACGGTCGTGCTGGATCGCATTCCGACCGTCGAGAATCTCGCGGCGGTGGCGTTCGGCATTCTCGCCGAGGTCTACGACGCGCATTACGGCGTCAATCTGAAGCTCAAACGCGTGCGTCTCTACGAAACGCCGAACTGCTGGGCGGACGTCGAACGCGCCTGATGCATGTTTGAAGCGCGGCGAACGTCCGCGCTTCTGTCACGGTATGATCCTCCGATGATGCCGCCCGTCCGGCGGCGACACACACGGAGAAAAGCATGCCGTCTTTCCTGTCTCGAAGCGATCGCGCGGCCCGTGCAGAAAGTGCAGGAGCCGCACGATGAGCGCCTTCACCAATCCTCTCAAGCAGCGTCTCAAGGAACACGGTCCGCTCTTCGGTCTATGGTTGTCGATGTGCAGTCCCGATGCCGCCGAAGCGCACGCGCACGCGGGCTTCGACTGGCTGCTGATCGACATGGAGCACTCGCCGAACGATAGCCGCGAGGTTGCCGAGCAACTGCGCGCGATCGCGGCGGCGCATCTGCCGAGCGAACCGATCGTGCGCGTGCCGTGCTCCGATGGCTGGCTCGTCAAGCGCGTGCTCGATGCCGGGGCGCGCACGCTGATGTTCCCCAACGTCCAATCCGCCGAGGATGCCGCGCGCATCGTGCGGCTCACGCAGTATCCGTCCGTCGATGCCAACGACGGTTTGCGCGGCGTCGCGGGCGCGGTGCGCGCGGCGGCCTACGGTGCGCGGCGCGACTACGTGACGACGGCGAACGCGCAGATCGCAACCATCGTGCAGATCGAATCGGTCGAGGCGCTGGACGCGGTCGATGCGATCGCCGCGACGCCCGGCGTCGACTGCCTGTTTATCGGCCCGGCCGATCTCGCGGCGTGCCTCGGTCATCTCGGCGACGGCAAGCATCCCGATGTGCAGGCGGCGATCGACAAGATCGTCGCGGCGGCGGAGCGCGCGGGCATCGCCAGCGGCATTTTCGCGATGGATAGCGCGAGCGCGCGCGAGTACGCGAAGCCGGGCATCAAGCTGGTGTCGATCGCCGCGGATGTGATGTGGCTGCTCAGATCGACGCGACAGGCCTTGCAGGAGGCGCGATCATGAAAGCCGCCATCGCGGCGGCGTCGCTGGTGCTGCTGACGCTGACGTCGGGCGGCGCGGCGCAGGCGCAGATTCAGGACAAGACGAAGCCCACCGATCTCGCGACGCAAAACGCCGTCGCCGATTACAACGCGGGCAATCTCGTGTCGGCGCGCTCGAAATTCGGCCGCGCGGCGAAGAAGGGCAGCCGTCTCGCCGAATTCAATTACGCGATGATGCTGCTCAACGGCGAAGGCGGCCCCGCCGATATCCCCGAAGGCAAGAAGTGGCTGCGCCGCGCCGCCGATGCCAACATGGCGCACGCGCAATACGTCTACGGCAAGATGTACGACGATGGCAAGTTCGTCGAGCGCGATCCGACCGAAGCGCATCGCTGGTTCTTTCGCGCGGCGAATCAAGGGCATGTGCAGGCGGAACTGGCGCTGGCGAATCAGTTTCTCGACGGACGCGGCACCGCGCGCGACAACGCGCAAGCCTTCACCTGGTACAAGAAGGCCGCGCAAGGCGGCGACATGACGGCGTAGTACGTCGCGGGATCGTTCTACGAGCGCGGCGGCGATGGCGTCGAGCAGAACATCAACGTCGCGCGCGCGTACTACGCGGCGGCGGCCGCGCAGGGCGATCCGGCGGCGAAGCTCAAGTATCTGCAGCTTAGTCAGGAACTGGAGAAGCAGCGGCCGCAATAAAAAACCGCAGCCGAGGCTGCGGAAGCCCGTCATGCGCCGGGCTATTCAGTCCGACATGGAAACCCCAGTAAAGCATTCGCATGTTTGCGACATCGTGAAGTCAGGGACCACGAACCAGCATGCTTGGATAGGGTAATAGACACCCGAAAATCTACTATCAACGGAAGTGCCATCAACTTAGGTTTGATCGGACCACCACTCCGCTCGGGGCGATGTATCAACCTATCGTAAATAGCACCGTCTGGTAATGTATGCAAACCTAATATCGATTGGGCATAGCCTAACGACAGAGAATGCTTGGGTTGACGAAAATCATGCTAATAAGTCGGGGCTGACTAATTCGTTTTGCGTTGCGCCTCTCTCATGGGAGGAAGGGCAGCGCAGGTGAGCGTTTGAGTGAAGCGAGAAGGACAAGGGCGCAATAAAGCCGCAGCTTTCTGAGGATCATGC
>NZ_LFJJ01000021.1 GCF_001189365.1 Candidatus Burkholderia verschuerenii
AACTGAATCATTCACCACCGACCCAGCGCATCCCGCCCAAACCGCCTTTCCCGCTCCCTTCGCGTTCATCGAATCGCGAAGGAACGGAATTCTAGTGACTCCACCGGCAGGATGCAAGGGGGTACGTGGAAAAATCAGATAGACTGGCTTGGCCGTCTCATGTAGCACTCGGACAAACGAGGACCAACCGGGGGCCAAACGGCTATCGACGTCCGCGCGATGAAGTCCTGCGGTAAAACCGGCGGGCAAACGACTACAATCAAAAGTTTCACTGCCTCAATTTACCTGTACAGATATGCGCTCGCGAATCGCAAAACGTATTCCCCCGGATGCCGACAAGCTCGTCAGCTTATCGCTCGCGCTGTTCGCGTCGGGCAGCCGTGTCGAGGATCGCTTCTGGGAAGCTCGACTCGATGCTCTCATCGCCAAACTCGTGCGTAACGGCAATCAAACCACGCTTGATGCTGCGCTCGATCATCTACAACAGAATCGCCCTGACGCGTACGGTGCGCTGGCTGATATGACCGAAACGCATAGCGAGTCGTTCACGGTCGATATCGACGGCGCGCCGCACGACGCGCTTCTGATCGCCGCGCCCGTGCTGGCGTGGACGCGCTATGCGATTCCCTCGGGCGCGCTCAAGCCGGAAACGATCGATGCCCTTCGCACGCAGTTGCAGGCGCATGTGCTCGCAGGCGGTGCGCGCGTTGCCGTCGCGCCTTATCTGTACAGCATCGACCAATTGCCGCGTCATCATGTGGATACGGCGCGGTTGGCGCAGCAACTGGTGCAGACCGCGCTGGGCGGTGCGGCCGCGCGTCTGAATCTCGCCGACCTGCCCGAAACCTCGCCGATTCTCGCGGACCCTCGCTTCCTGCTTGCGATTGTCCTCGTTCCGGCCGGCGAGGCCTTCTTCCGCTGGCAAGAGGATGAGAGCGGAAGCCGCGCCGAACGCGGGCAGTGCCTCGAACAATGGGTCGCGCAAGGCGGTCCGAACTTCGCGACCATTCTTCCTGGCTGCGAATTCGAGTGTTTGCTGCCTGATGCCTACTATTCGGCATGCAGAGATGCCGATGAGCAAGTTCGCCCGCACACCGTCCGCACGGCCGTCCGTTATCTCTTCGATACCCTCGGCACCGCGCCGCAGAAATTGCGCGCGGTCATCGCAGGATTCGGCGAGCGACGCATCGACGAATATCGCATCGGCTTTACGCGACGCGGCAGCAACGACGTGATCTACGGCGTCGTCTGGCCGCTTTACGGTCGCGAGAACGGCGAATTGGGCATGGAAGAAGAGGCCGCCGAACTCGAAGGCGCCGACGGTCCGGTCGAGGAAATCGTCGAGTTGCTCAAGCGATCGGGCGTATCGGATGTACGCCGTCACGCAGGCCGTTTCGAACCCGAGTTCTGCGACGACTGCGGCGTTCCGCTCTACGCCGATCCGCTGGGCGAGATCGTTCACGCCGAGATGCCTGAGGACGCCGAGCCGGCACAACCTCACTTTCACTGACGACGAGCAGCAATAAAGTCGCTTAGGCAGCTGTTAAACCCCGCTTTTCGCGGGGTTTTGTTGTTTACGCCTATGCCATTCGGATGAGGGGCGCGATCGCGTCAAGTTTGTCAAACTATCGCTGCTGACGACATCGTTGTCGGCGGCAAGTCCGAGGAGATGGTCTCGGGAATTTTAATTTGAGGTCAGAAAAATGAAAATCACTGTTTTGGGCGCCGATGCCGAGCGCCGCGCCGGTCTGAAAACCCTCGTGCGCCGCGTGGCGCGTCAGGCGAAGTTCTACGAAGTCCAGAATTGGCAGGAAACCCGCGCGTCCCATAAGCGCAACCGGCCCGAGATGATCGTCATCGATTGGGCGCCGACGCTGCATGCGCTCGATCTGCAATCGCTGCTCGGCTAATATCAGGGCATTCCCGCCGCGATCATGATCGATCAGCCGACCGCGCCGCAGGTCTTGATGCTGATGTCGGCGGGCGCGACGGGCATCATCCCGCGCGCGCTGGATCCGGTTCTGGTACTGCGCGCGCTCGAAATGGTGACCATCGGCGGCCATTACATTCCGCCCGATATCATCGACCCGCAACTCGGACGGGAATTGCTGGCGCGTCGCGGGCAGGCAAAACCGCTGGCGACGCGCAGGCTCCGGCCGGACGTCGATTTGTCGCCTCGCCAGGAGCAGATCATGCGCTGCGTGCATATGGGCAGCACCAACAAGATGATCGCCAAAATGCTGGGAATCAGCGAAGGCACCGTCAAGATTCACCTCACAGTGATTTTCCAGCTTCTGGGCGCGACCAATCGCGCCGCCGCCGTCGCGATTTACAACGGCGTGCAAAGCACGCACCTCGAGATTCTCCGCGCCGCTGCGCCGAAGGTGCCGCAGGAGCCCCAGGAACCGGCTGAACCTGGAACCGGCAGCGCAGGAGGAACCGGTTCTGGTTGCGGAGCAAGCGGAACAAGCCGCCCCGATCGACACCGTTGAAGAACCCGCAACGCCCGGAACAACCGGCCGAAGCTATCGTCCAACCCGATCCCGACGCGCCCGTGGAAGAGGCTTCGACGGAAGAACCGAGTCCGCCGAACAATGTTATCGAGTTGCATACGAAGCGCATGGAATACCCGTCATTGACCGACAACAACCCGGGCTCGCTGCCGATGGCCGCCGAACCAGACTCGGCGTTCTAGCAACAATCGCATGATTCGGGTCCGTCGATTGCGCACACGTTTCACGCGCAACGAGTAATATGCAAGGCATGGGGTTCTTCTACACACCGCTACCGCTTTGGCTTACCGTCGGCAGTTGGATCATTGCCGTGGGGCTGATCGCGTTCGTTATCATGCAACGCGCTTTCAGTCGGCTTCAGGACGCCACGCTGCAAAACGTGTGGTTCGGCACCATCGTCACGGTGACGGTGCTGTGGGCGTGCAATGCATGGTTCGACGACGGACCCGTCATCCATCTGCTAGGCGCTACGCTGATGGTCACGCTGTTCGACTGGCGGCTTGCGCTGCTCGGCACGGCCGCGACCACCGGCCTTGCCGCCGTCGTGCTGGACGCTAACTGGCTCAACGTCGCGCTGACCTACGTGTTGTTTGGCGCTTTGCCGGTCGGTGTGTCGACGCTGCTTCAGCGCCTGTCGAATGCATGGCTGCCGCGCAATCTGTTCACCTTCATCCTCGGGCACGGCTTCGTGACTTCGGGTGCGGCCGTGGCTGCCGCTTGCGGCGGGACGTTGCTGATGGAAATGGCACTCGCCGGCGGACCCATCGCCATTCCTGCCGCGTTCATGCGCGGCTCAGTGCTGCTCTGCGCGGGCGAAGCGCTCTTCACCGGCTTGCTTACCATTTTGATCACGGTGTACAAGCCCGCGTGGATCATGACTTACGACGTGCGTCGCTATCGTCTGGATCGGGGACCGCGCGTCTGAATTTGGCCGCGTGCTCGGGCTGGATTGACATCGCTTTGGCGCACACGGTATTTCAGCCCGTCGGCGCGCAAGCAAAATACGATAAGATTGAACTCCTTCCCTACACGACGCATCTTACATGCTCGTGTCTTCTTAGCGCCAAACTTGATGGAAAGTACCTTCGCACCGCGCCGACTCTTGCGGCTCGTCGGCCGGTTGGCGGTATGCGCATCGCTTGCATGCGCGGTAACCGCCTTTGCCGATACGCTCGATGAGCGCAACGAACTGATTTACCACTTCGTCACCGATCTCCACGCCAACCCGCTCGTCGCGGATTGCGCGGCCCACGGCAGTTTCGTCGCCAGCACGTCGACGGCGTTCGATCACGTCGACTTTCCGCCCGCCTCCTTCGATCCGTCGCATTTCACCATCGAACCGTGGAACGATTCGTTCGACGACAAGAAGCAGAAGATCAAGGTGGACAACGTCGTGACCGTCGAAGGTCAGGGCGTCGCGAAAGACGGCGACAGCGATACCACGACGCTTAAGTTCCGGTGCGGTTACGTCGGCAGTCAGATGCTCGCGTTCGGCTGGAACGACCCGGTGCCGCCGTTGCGCGCGCAATCGCATTCAACGACGCGCAGCGCGAAATCGAAGCATGGCACGAAAACGAAGTCGTCGGCGAGCAAAGGCAAGAGCAGCACGAAGAGCACGGCAAAGAAGTCGACCAGCAGCAAAAAGAAACACTGAGCGGCACCCGCGCAAGACAGCGCATAAGACGAAGGGCGTGACCATCGAAACGGTCACGCCCTTTTGTTTTGTATTGCAATTCGCCCTGACGACGACGGTCAACGCTTTACGCAGAAGCCGATTGCAATTGCCACAGAATCGCCTGCAGCATCGCCGCGCCGAGCGATGCGCTGCGCGCGCCGCTCCAGCCCACGCTTTCATCGGGCAGATTGGCGTTGTCCTTGAACGGCATTTCGAGCGTCAGCGACAGACACTTGTACTCGTTGCCGATGTACTTCGACGCCAGCTTGAGCGCGTCCGTCTGATACCGGCTCGCTTCGTAGCCGTGGACATCCTGAAAGTCCGGGCTCGCCTGCTTGAAGAACTCGATGAACTGCTTCTGCTCCTTGCCCTGCTGCGCGGTGAAGCCCGGCAGCATCTCCGAGCCCGCGACGAACACATACGGAATGGCTTCGTCGCCGTGGATATCGAAGAACATGTCGCAGCCCGTTTCGCGGATCGCGTCGCGCACCAGCAGCACTTCGGGACTGCGCTCGACGCTCGGATCCATCCACTCGCGATTCAGGTTCGCGCCGGCCGCATTCGTGCGCAGGTTGCCGAGCACGCTGCCGTCCGGATTCATATTCGGCACGATATGGAACACCGCATGTTCGAGCGTCGCGCGCGCCACCGGGTCGCCGGCCCAGTCGCCGAAGCCCGCGATACGCTTGATGAGCCCTTCGACGAACCATTCCGCCATCGTCTCGCCCGGATGCTGGCGCGCGATGATCCAGATGTTCTTCTTCGGCGTCTCGTCGGCGAAGTACGGCAAGCCGAGCGTGAGCAGCGACATCGGCCGGCCCTGCACGGTCTGGCCAAGTTCGGTGAGCGTCGCCAGCGGAAACTGCTGGACCGCGCCGAGAAACTCCGAATGACGCTCCTCGCTGTACGGCTCGAAATACGCGTAATAGATGCGATCGAAGTCCGGCGTGTGATCGATCTTCATCGTCTTGCCGTCGTATTCGGTCGAGACGCGGAACCAGTTCACGCGGTCGTAGCTCGCGACCGCTTCGTAGTCGCGCCAGCCTTCCGGGAAGGCGCATTGCGCCGCGTTCTCGAAGCTCATCACGAGGCGCTGGCCGCGCGCGTCCGACACGCGGAAGTAAAACCACTGCGCGAATTCCGAGTGACTGTCGCGCCGCACGCGCAGGCGAATGTCCTCGGGATTGTCGGCGTTGACGACTTCGATCGCGCCCGCGTCGAAGTTGCTGGAGATGGAGATGCTCATCGTCGTTTCCTTGTCTGCTTCAGTACTTCAATGCCTGTGTCCCCGCCTTATTCGGCGATGCGGCGGCGGAACACATAAGTCGTATCGTTCGATGCCTTCGCGTCGAATGCATAGCCTTCGCTGTCGAAACCCTTGAGCCCTTCCGGCTCGTCGATGCGATTCTGCACCGCATAACGCGCCATCACGCCCCGCGCGCGCTTCGCGTGGAAGCTGATGATCTTGTAGCGCCCGCCCTTCCAGTCCTCGAACACCGGCGAGACGACCGGCGCGCTCAGCAGTTTCGGCTTGACGGACTTGAAATACTCCTCCGACGCGCAATTCACCAGCACGCGCGCGCCGCACTGCTTTTTCATCTGCTCGTTGAGCGCCGCCGTGATGCGCTCGCCCCAGAACGCGTACAGATCCTTGCCGCGCGCATTCGCGAACTTCGTGCCCATTTCCAGCCGATACGGCTGCAACAGATCGAGCGGACGCAGCAGCCCGTACAGCCCCGACAGCACGCGCACATGGTTCTGCGCGAAGTCGAGATCGGCCGACGACAGCAATTTTGCCGCGAAGCCTTCGTAGACGTCACCGTTGAAGGCGAGCACGGCCTGTTTCGAATTGTGCGCGTCGAACGTCTTCGACCATTCGGCGTAGCGCTGGAAATTCAGCGTCGCGAGCTGGTCGGAAATGCCCATCATGCCGCCGATCTGCTGCGGCGACAGCGCGCGCAGTCCGCCGATCAATTCGGCGGCTTCATCGACGAATTCGGGCAGCGTGTGCTTCTTGATATGCGGAGGCGTGTCGTAGTCGAGGGATTTCGCGGGCGAGAGAACGATTATCATGGAGGCTCGCCGGGTCGCTGCCGGCGATCATTGGCATAAATCCCCGATTGTATCGAATGGACCATTCCACCGCGCCGCTCGCCGAGCCGCCGTTTTCTCCGCCCTCGCATTCGCCGTTGCGCGTCGTGCTCGATTCCAACGTGTGGATCGACATCCTCGTGTTCGACGATCCCGCCACGCGGCCCATCCTTGCCGCGCTGCAGGCGCGCACGCTCGAGGCGCTGATCGACCGGCGCTGCCTCGGCGAACTGACGCGCGTGCTCGATTATCCGCAGTTCGCGCGTTTCGCCATCGACAAGACGGCGGCGCTCGACACCGTCGCGCGCCTGTCGACGTTCGTCGCGCCGGAAGCGCCCGAGGACGACCGTCCGCTGCCCAAATGCAAGGACCGCGACGATCAGAAATTCCTCGAACTCGCGCATGCGTCGCGGGCGGCGTGGCTCGTGTCGAAGGATCGCGCGGTGCTGAAGCTGGCCAAACGCGTCGCGCGCGACTTCGGCTTTCGCATCGCCGAGCCGAAGCCGTTCGTGCTCGCCATCGCGACGGATGCGGGCGCGGCTGCGTCCATCGACCGAGACTTTTAAAATACACATCAGAGACAACGACAACACCACGACCATGAACGCATCGCACGACCTGCCTCAAACGCCGCCCGAACTGTCCTTTCCGTCGCGTCTGCCGAATGTCGGCACGACCATTTTCACCGTGACGAGCGCGCTCGCCGCGCAAAAAGGCGCGGTGAATCTCGGTCAGGGTTTTCCCGATTTCGACTGCGATACGCGCATTGTCGATGCCGTCGCCGACGCCATGCGCGCCGGTCACAACCAGTATCCGCCGATGGCCGGCGCCGCGCCGCTGCGTCAGGCGATCGCGCGCAAGATCGAGGCGATGTACGGCCGCGCCTACGACGCCGATCGCGAAATCACCGTGACGGCGGGCGCGACGCAGGCGCTGCTCACCGCCGTGTTGTGCTGCGTGCATCCGAGCGATGAAGTCATCGTGATCGAGCCGACTTACGACAGCTATCTGCCCGCGATCGAAATGGCGGGCGGCAAACCGGTGTTCGTGCCGCTGGAAGCGCCCGATTACGCCCTGCCCTTCGACAAGATCGCCGCCGCGATCACGCCGAAGACGCGTCTTCTGATGATCAACACGCCGCACAATCCGACCGGCCGCGTGTGGCGCGCCGAGGACATGAAAAAGCTCGCGGACATCGTGCGCGACACCAACGTGCTGATTCTCTCCGACGAAGTCTACGAGCACATGGTCTACGACGGCGCGCCGCACGAAAGCGTGTCGCGCTATCCGGAACTGGCCGCGCGCAGTTTCGTGGTGTCGAGTTTCGGCAAAACGTTTCATGTGACCGGCTGGAAGATCGGCTACGTGGCCGCGCCCGCCGCACTGACTGCCGAATTCCGCAAGGTGCATCAGTTCAACGTGTTCACCGTCAACACGCCCATGCAGATCGGGCTCGCGCATTTTCTCGACGATCCGAAACCGTATCTCGAGTTGCCGGCGTTCTATCAGAAGAAGCGCGACTTCTTCCGCGACGGTCTCGCCAATACGCGCTTCTCGCTGCTGCCTGCGACGGCACGTATTTCCAGTGCGTCGATTACTCGAAAATCAGCGATATGCCCGAAGCCGAATTCTCGAAGTGGCTGACGACGGAAATCGGCGTCGCGGCCATTCCGGTGTCGGCGTTCTATCACGAAAGCCATGAATCGGGCGTCGTGCGTTTCTGCTTCGCGAAGAAGGAAGAGACGCTGGCGCTGGAGCGCCTCGCCCGGATCTAGGCCTCACTCTCAAGCGATAAGGAGTCGGACCGCACCATGAGTACGCAAGACTTCAGAATCGACACGCTCGGCATCGCGGGCAGCGGCGCGATGGGACGCGGCATCGCGCAGATCGCCGCGCTCGCGGGCCTGACCGTGTATCTGTTCGACACGAATCCGAAAGCGCTCGCCGCCGCGCGCGCGTATCTGTCGGAGACGTTCGACAAGCTCATCGCAAAGGGCAAGCTCAAGCAAGCCGACGCGCACGCCGCGCTTGCCCGCGTCCGCGATGCGCAGTTCGCAAACGAATTGTCCGATTGCGATGCCGTCATCGAGGCGATCGTCGAGGATCTCGACATCAAACGCGAGCTGTTCCGCGAACTCGAAGCCGTCGTCGACGCGCGCTGCATTCTGGCGTCGAACACGTCGTCGCTGTCGATCACCGCAATCGCGGCGGGCTGCGAAAAGCCCGAACGCGTCGCGGGCTTCCACTTCTTCAATCCGGTGCCGTTGATGCGCGTCGTCGAAGTCATCGACGGCTTGCGCGGCGACCCGCGCTCGGGCGATGCGCTGATGGAACTCGCGCGCCGCATGGGCCACACGCCGGTGCGCGCGAAGGACATGCCGGGCTTCATCGTCAATCACGCGGGGCGCGGCATGAATACCGAAGGCCTGCGCGTGGCGAGCGAAGGCATCGCGAGTTTCGCGGATATCGATCGCATCATGCGCGAACAGGCCGGGTTTCGGCTCGGGCCTTTCGAATTGCTCGATCTCACCGCGCTCGACGTGTCGCATCCGGTGATGGAATCGATCTATCATCAGTTCTACGAAGAACTGCGTTTCAAGCCGTCGCCGATCACGGGCGCGCGGCTCGCCAGCGGTTTGATCGGGCGCAAGGCGGGCGAAGGGTTCTATCGCTATGTCGACGGCAAGGCTCAGGTGCCGCCGGAAGCGCCCGCGCCGACGCAACTGCCCGCGCGCATCTGGATCAGCCGCACTTCGCCGCCGCGTCGCGAGCAGGTGCTCAAACTGATCGCCAAAAGCGATGCCGCGTGTCATATCGATACCGGTCACACGCCCGCGCCGGATTCGCTGATCATCGTGACGCCGCTCGGTCTCGACGCGACCACGATCGCGATCAACGAGCATCTCGATGCAAAACGCGTCGTCGCCGTCGATACCTTGTTCGCGCTCGATACCGTCGCGCGCCGCACGATCATGACGACGCCCGCCACCACGCCCGCGATGCGCGACGCCGCGCACGCCCTTTTCGCCGCCGACGGCGTGCCCGTCACCGTGATCCGCGATTCGACCGGCTTCGTCGCGCAGCGCGTGGTGGCGACCATCGTCAATATCGGCTGCGATATCGCGCAGCAAGGCATCGCGTCGCCGGAAGACATCGACCTCGCGGTGATGCTGGGCCTGGGCTATCCGCACGGCCCGCTCGCGCTCGGCGATACGCTCGGCGCGTCGACCATTCTCGCGATTCTGCGCAATATTCACGGCGTGCTGGGCGATCCGCGCTATCGGCCATCGCCGTGGCTCGCGCGGCGCGCTCAGCTTGGACTATCGCTTACCCATCTCGAGGAGCTCAGATGAGCGCCGAATTGCTTACAGACCGTCCCGCGGGCAGCGACACCACGCTCGTGCTCAAGCTGTCGAATCCCGGCACGCGCAACGCGCTGCATCCGGACATGTACGCCGCCGGCATCGAGGCGCTCAACACGGCCGAACGCGACAGCAGCGTCCGCGCGATCGTGCTGACCGGCGCGGACAACTTCTTCTGCTCGGGCGGCAATCTGAATCGCCTGATGGAGAATCGCGCGAAAGATCCTTCCGTGCAAGCGCAGAGCATCGATCTGCTAGCCGAATGGATCAGCGCGCTGCGGGCATCGACCAAGCCGATCATCGCGGCAGTCGAGGGCGCGGCGGCCGGCGCGGGCTTTTCGCTCGCGCTCGCCTGCGATCTGATCGTCGCCGCCGACGACGCCAGGTTCGTCATGTCCTATGCACGCGTCGGCCTGACGCCGGACGGCGGCGCATCTTGGTTCCTGTCGCGATCGTTGCCGCGCACGCTCGCCGCCGAAGTGCTGCTCGAGGCAAAGCCGATCGGCGCATCGCGTCTGCATGAAGTCGGCGTCGTCAATCGGCTGACGAAGAAAGGCATCGCGCTCGATGCGGCGATCGCCTGGGCCGACGATCTCGGCAGCGTCTCGCCGAAAGCGATGGCGCGCATCAAGTCGCTGATCAACGCCGCCGACGTGCAGCCGCTCGCGGCGCATCTCGACATGGAGCGCGACGCGTTCGTCGATTCGCTGCATCACGGCGACGCGCTCGAAGGCATCACCGCGTTTCTGGGCAAGCGTCAGCCGAACTATCGTTAAAGCCATGCCGCCATACGAATTGCCCAAGCGCCGCCGCATCTTCCTGATGCGTCATGGCGACGTGACGTATTTCGACGACACCGGCCGCGCGATCGACCCCGAAAGCGTGCCGCTCAACGAACGCGGCCGCGAGGAAGCGAGCGCGGCGGGCCGTGAGTTCGCGGCGCAGAAGATCGTCTTCGATCGCGTGATCGTCAGCGGTTTGCCGCGCACGCTGGAAACCGCGCGACGTGTGCTCGCGGAAACCGGGCAAAGCATCGAGCCGGAAATCTGGCCGGAATGGCAGGAAATTCGCGGCGGCAAACTCAAGTCGATTTCGACATCGGATGTCGAGCGCGCGTTTCTGTCGGTGTTCGACGGCGTCGTGCCCGAAGACACGCAGTTTCTCGGCGGCGAGACCATCGGCAAATTGCTGGATCGCGCGTTGCCAGCGCTCACGCGCCTGCGCGACGACAAAAAGTGGGACACCGTGCTGCTGGTGCTGCACGGCGGCGTGAATCGCGCGCTGCTTTCGCACGCGATCACGGCGGGCGGGCGCGCGTTTTTCGGGCATCTGTCGCAGGCGACGGGCTGCATCAACGCGCTCGATGTCGGTGAAAAACCCGGCGACTGGATCGTCCACGCGATCAATCATTCGCCGCCCTTGCCCTTGCATGCCGGCGTGCGCAACACGACGATGGAGTTGTTGTACCAGCAGTTCCTGCGCTTCAAGTCCGACGATATCGACTGAAGACGCGCTCCAACCCGGAGGAGACATGACGGACAGCGATTTTTCCGCGTTCGAAGGCACGCGGCCGATCAACGAGCAGCAGCGTTTCTTCGATGCCGATGCGCTCGCGGCGTGGCTCGCATCGAACGTCGCCGGTTTCGATGGGCCGATGCGGATCGAGCAGTTCGCGGGCGGCCAATCGAATCCGACCTTCAAGCTGATCACGCCCACGCGCAGCTACGTAATGCGCGCGAAGCCCGGACCGGCGGCGAAACTGCTGCCATCGGCGCATGCGATCGAACGCGAATATCGCGTGATGGACGCGCTCGCCGCCACCGACGTCTCCGTCGCACGCATGCTCGCGCTCTGCGAGGACGAAAGCGTGATCGGCCGCGCGTTCTATGTGATGGATTTCGTCGAAGGCCGCGTGCTGTGGGATCCGTCGCTGCCCGGCATGACGCCCGCCGAACGCGCCGCGATCTACGACGAAACCAATTGCGTGATCGCGGCCTTGCATACGGTCGATGTCGAAGCAGCAGGTCTGTCGACCTACGGCAAGCCGGGCAATTACTTCGAGCGGCAGATCGGACGCTGGAGCAAGCAATACGTCGCATCGGAAACCGAAACGATCGACGCGATGAACAAGCTGATCGACTGGCTGCCGCGGCATATTCCGCCGTCGAACAATGCGAAAGTCAGCGTCGTGCACGGCGATTTCCGGCTCGACAATCTCATCTTTCATCCCACCGAGCCGCGCGCGCTCGCCGTGCTCGACTGGGAACTGTCCACGCTCGGCGATCCGCTCGCCGACTTCGCGTATCACTGCATGGCGTGGCATGTGGAACCGTCGCAGTTTCGCGGCATCGCCAGACTCGACTGGGCCGCGCTCGGCATTCCAGATGAGACCGCCTATGTCGCGCGTTATTGCGCGCGCACGGGCCTGACGATCGAAGGCGACTGGAACTTCTATCTCGCCTACAACATGTTCCGCATCGCCGCGATTTTGCAGGGCATCATGAAACGCGTGGTCGATGGCACCGCCGCGAGCGCGCAAGCCGTCGACGCCGGAAAACGCGCGCGCCCGATGGCCGAACTCGCGTGGCATTACGCTCAAAAAGTCGCGTAACCGGGAGGAACCCAACGCATGGACTTCGACTACACGCCCAAGGTGCAGGCATTGCGCGAGAAGCTGCTCGCCTTCTTCGACGCGCACAACTATCCGAACGAACGCGCCTTCGCCGAGGAAATCGCCGCCAATCGCGCGGCCGGCAATGCATGGGTGCCGACCGTGCTGATGGAGAATCTGAAGGAAAAAGCGCGCGAAGCCGGTTTGTGGAATCTCTTTCTGCCCGCCTCCGAACGCGGCGCGGGCCTGACGAATCTCGAATACGCGCCGCTCTGCGAGATCATGGGCCGCGTGCCGTGGGCGCCCGAAGTCTTCAATTGCAATGCGCCCGACACCGGCAACATGGAAACCATCGAGCGTTACGGCACCGATGCGCAGAAAGCGCAATGGCTCGAACCGCTGTTGCGCGGCGACATCCGCTCGGCGTTTCTGATGACCGAGCCGGAAGTCGCGTCATCCGATGCCACCAATATCCGCTGCAGCATCACGCGCGACAGCGACAGCTACGTGATCGACGGCCATAAATGGTGGTCGTCGGGCGCGGGCGATCCGCGCTGCAAGGTGTATATCGTGATGGGCAAGACCGATCCCGATGCGCCGAAGCACGGCGCAGCAGTCGATGATCCTCGTGCCGTCCGATGCGGCGGGCATCACCGTGCATCGTCCGTTAAGCGTGTTCGGCTACGACGACGCGCCGCACGGCCACATGGAGATCACGCTGGATCAGGTGCGGGTGCCGGCATCGAACATTTTGCTCGGCGAAGGACGCGGCTTCGAGATCGCGCAAGGGCGGCTCGGGCCGGGTCGCATTCACCATTGCATGCGGCTCATCGGCCTCGCGGAACGCGCGCTCGAACTGATGACCAGACGCACGATGTCGCGCGTCGCGTTCGGCAAGCCGATCGCGCAGCACGGCGTCACGCAGGAGCGTATCGCGGAGGCGCGCATCATGATCGAGCAGGCGCGGCTGTTGACGCTCAAGGCCGCGTACATGATGGACACCGTCGGCAACAAGGGCGCGCGCGGCGAGATCGCGATGATCAAGGTCGTCGCGCCGAACGTCGCGTGTCAGGTGATCGACTGGGCGATCCAGGCGCACGGCGGCGGCATCTGCGACGACTTTCCGCTCGCGTACGCGTATGCATCGGCGCGCACGCTGCGGCTCGCGGACGGCCCGGACGAAGTGCATCGCAACGCCATCGCCAAACTCGAACTGGGCAAATACGCCGTCGATCAGAAAACGTGACGCGTGATGAACTCGGCGATGCACGCGGGCTTGTCGACGCCCTCGCCCGCGATCGTCACGAGCCACGTCACCTGCACGCCGCCGGTTTCGACCTCGACCGCCTTCTCGATCTCGAACGACGCGCGCAGCCGCGTGCCAACGCGCACCGGCGACATGAACCGCACGCGATTCAGGCCGTAATTCACGCTCATGCGCGCATCGAGCGGCACGCATTGCGCGAGCCACATCGGCACGAGCGACAGCGTGAAAAAGCCGTGCGCGATCGTGCCGCCATAAGGCGATTCGTCGCGCGCGCGGGCTTCGTCGAGATGGATCCATTGATGATCGCCGGTGGCGTCGGCGAAGCGGTTCACGCGCGCCTGATCGATCGTCGTCCACTCGCTCACGTAACGCGCGACGCCCGCCGCCGCGAAGACATCGGCGACACTCTGCAAGGACGCGCCGCTCATGCGTTCGCTCCGGGCGCTTCGGGATGGTGCAGGCCGAACAGCGCGTTCGAATCGACCGTGAGCACGAGTTCGCCGTTCTGGTTGTGCGCCTCCCAGCGCGTCTTGACGATGCCGCGATCCGGCTTGCTCTTCGAAACGCGCTTGTCCAGCACGCGCACCGTCAGCCGCACCGAATCGCCGACGCGCACAGGCAGCAGCCAGCGGATGTTGTCGAGACCGGGCGAACCCATCGAGGTCGAATCGGCGAGCATGTCGCGCACGAGAATGCTCATCATCGCCGAACAGGTGTTCCAGCCGCTCGCGACCAGTCCGCCGAAGTGCGACGCGCGGCCCGCTTCCTCGCTCAGATGGAACGGCTGCGGATCGTAGCGTCCGGCGAATTCGACGATCTCCTCGCGCGTGAAAATGTGCGCGCCGAGTTGCACGGCGTCGTCGACGTTGAAGTCTTCATAGGCGTAGGTCATGCGGGTCTCCGTTTGTTTTATGCGTCCGATACAGCGAATGACGGCAACGCGGCAAAGCGCGCCAGATGATGATCGACGTCGCCGAGCATCGTCTCGATGATCGACAGGCGCTTGAACCAGTGCGCCGCCGGCAATTCGTTCGTCACGCCCATGCCGCCGTGAAGTTGCACGGCCTGCTGTCCGACGAAGCGCGCGGCCTGCCCGATGCGCACTTTCGCGGCCGAAACCGCTTGCGCGCGGATGACGGGATCGTCGCTCGCGTAGCGCGCGGCGGCGAGATAGACAATCGAGCGCGCCTGCTCCGCGTGGATCAGCATATCGACCATGCGATGCTGCAAGGCCTGAAATCGCGCGATCGGCATGCCGAACTGCTGGCGCTGCTTGGTGTAATCGACGGTGGCGGCGTCGAGCGCGCCGATGGCTTCAGCGCAAAGCAGAAACGTCGCGTAGTCGGCGATGTGTTCGAGCGTCGACGCGTCGCCGTTCAGGCGCACGGCGGGCGTGTCGTGGAATGTGAGCGTCGCGGCGCGCTGGCCGTCGATCGTGCGGTATTCGGCGATTTGCGCGCGCGGCGCATCGCGCGCGACGAGAAACACTCCGACGTCGCCGTCGATGCGCGCCGGCACGATCCAGTAATCGGCCTGCGCGCCGTGCCGAACCATCGATTTGACGCCGTCGAGCGTGTAAGGCGTGTCGTGCCCGTCTTGCGCGCGCGCTGTCGTGCGCAGGTCGACAAGCTCGTACCGCGCGTGCGGCTCATTGAACGCGACCGCCAGACGAAGCGCGCCGCGCGTTCGAGCAGATCGTCCGTTGCGGCGAGCCGCAGCGCTTCGATACCGACCGCCGTCGCCCAATACGGCTCGACGACCTGCGCGCGCCTCAGTTCCTGCATGACGACGAGCATATCGACCGCGCCGCCGTCGAAGCCGCCTTGCGCTTCGGGAACCGGCAGCGCGAACAGGCCGAGCTCGGCGAACGCGCGCCAGTGTTTCGCATCGACGCCGGCATCGGACGCGACGATTTTCTGGCGTGCATCGAACGTATATTCGCGGTCGAGATAACGGCGCAGTGCGTCGCGGAACTGGCGTTGTTCGTCGGTAAAGTCGAAGTTCATGCGCCGCTCCTCACAGTCCGAGAATCATCTGCGCGATGATGTTCTTCTGAATCTCGTTCGAGCTGCCATAGATCGAGGTCTTGCGGAAGTTGAAGTAGTACGCGGCGAGCGGCGCGGCTTCGTCGTCGCCGGTCGCGCTGTTGTGCTCGCGGTCGCCTTCGAGAAACGCGGGATCGAACGCCGCGGCTTGCGGACCGATCGCTTCGACCATCAGTTCGGTCAACGCCTGCTGCACTTCGGTGCCCTTGATCTTGAGCATGGACGCTTCCGGTCCCGGACCCTTCCCTGCACCCTCGCTCGCGAAGACGCGCTGCACCGTCACTTCGAGCGCCATCAGTTCGATTTCGAGCGCGGCGACTTTTGCGGCGAACAGCGGATCGTTCAGCAGCGGCTCGCCGTTCTTCGTGCGATTCGACGCGAGCCGCTTCAGAAACGACAACTCGCGCTTCGACTGCCCCACGCGCGCGATGCCCGTGCGCTCATGTCCGAGCAGATATTTCGCCACGGTCCAACCGCGATTTTCCTCGCCGACGAGATTGGCGAGCGGCACGTCGACATCGTCGAAGAAAATCTCGTTGACTTCGTGATCCTCGTCGAGCGTGATGATCGGCCGCACGGTGATGCCGGGCGTTTTCATGTCGATCAGCAGGAAGGAAATGCCCTCTTGCTTCTTCGCCTGCGGATCGGTGCGCACGAGGCAAAAAATCATGTCGGCGTGCTGTCCGAGCGTGGTCCAGGTCTTTTGTCCATTGACGACGTAGCGATCGCCGCGACGCTCGGCACGCGGGCGCAGCGACGCGAGATCGGAGCCGGAACCGAGTTCGGAGTAGCCCTGACACCACCAGTCGGTGCCATCGAGGATGCGCGGAAGATAGCGGGATTTTTGCGCGTCGGTGCCGTATTTCATCAGCACGGGCGCAACCATCGATACGCCGAAAGGTATCACGGCGGGCGCACCGGCGCGGGCGCATTCCTCGTCCCAGATGTGGCGTTGCGTGGCGTCCCAGCCGGGACCGCCGTATTCGCGCGGCCAGGCAGGCGCCGACCAGCCGCGCGCGCCCAGCAGCTTGTGCCAGTTCGCGTAATCGTCGCGGAACAGTCGTTTGTGGTGGAGAACCTTGTCGCGCAGTGCGTGCGACAGATTGGCGCCGAGCCAGGCGCGGACGTCGGCGCGAAAGGCGTCGTCCGCAGGCGAGTAATTCAGATCCATGCGCAGTGTCTCCTCACATGGCCCGCGCCGGGGCCACGGAAGACGCCGCGTCATGCGATTACTGCAGCGGCTCCTTCAGCGCATCCGGAACAGGCAACGGCATCACATCGATCCCTTCTTCCAGCAAGGCGTGAGCGTCTTCGGGCGTGGTGATGCCGCGAATATTGCGCGCCGGCGCTTCGTTATAGTGGATACGGCGCGCCTCTTCGGCAAAACGCTCGCCCACGTTCTCGGTCTTGTCGATCAACGCGCGCATGAAGTTCAGCGCGTGCGCCTGCAATGCCTGCGCATCGGGCGCGCCTCCGGCCGGCGCTTGCGGCTTCGCGGCCGGTTGCGGCGCCGCCTCGCCTCGCGCCGATGTCAGATTCAGACGCGGCGCGGACGGCATGCGGCTCACGTCCGTCGCCGAGCATACCGAGCATGCGACCAGTTTGCGCGACAACTGCGATTCGAACTCTTCCGTCGAGGCGAACCAGCCTTCAAAACGGTGTTCGTGCGAGCACTTTAAATCGAGGACCTTCATGCTGATGGGGCTTGGGTTGAGTGTATCTCAAAATTGCAGGTTTTGAACGGTCGTGCGGAATGAGCCGCTTTTTGCCGTTCGTGGTTCGATTTTAGCTGGTCGTTTCGGGTGGTGCTTGGGGGTGGCCATTCGGACGAGTCAGAGGGCAAGCGCCGGCATGACGCAATACCGCATTCAGGTACGCATTTACCCTTTTCCGGTAACCAAAGCGCATAGAGACCAAAAGGCTGCATGGGCGCCCTTCCCATGCAGCCTTTTGTCTGTTCGACTCAGCCTCGACGCTCAGGACTCGAGCTTCCACTCCCCCGCCATCAACTTCTCCAGCCAGAACGCGCCGATGATCGTCTTCACGTCGCTGATGCTGCCGTCCTTCACCCACGCCATCAACTGCTCGGCATCGACGATGAACGTCTCCAGAAACTCGCCTTCGTCGAGCTTGGCATCGCCCGCCGTCAGGCCGCGCGCGAAATAAACATCGATGAATTCCGTCGAATACGAAATCACCGGATGAATGCGCGTCAGAAACGTCCACTCACGCGCGGTATAGCCGGTCTCTTCCTGCAGTTCGCGCTTGGCGCAGGTCAGCTCGTCTTCGTTGGGATCGAGCTTGCCCGCCGGAAACTCCAGCAGCACGCGGCCGACCGGATAGCGGAACTGGCGCTCCAGCAGCACGCGGCCATCGTCGAATACGGGCAGGATCATCACCGCGCCGGGATGCGTGACGAATTCGCGATACGCCTGCTTGCCGTCGGGCTAGCTCGACCGTATCGCGCTTGAGCGTGAGGAATTTGCCCTCGTGGAGCGTGGTGCTATCGACCTTCTTTTCGATCAGGCCGTCGTCATTACCGGGAAAGGTGCGTTGGTCTGCCATCTTGAGCCCTATGCTTGAGGAACAAACGGCCGCCGATGGCCGATGCCATCAGCGGCGTTTGACGAGATATTGATAGGTAAAGCCCGGGAAGGCCAGCACCACGAAGAGACTGAAGGTAATGGCATAGAACTGCCATCCTTGATCGAAACGGTTGCCGGCGCGCGCTTCGAGCATGAAGCCGAGCGCGCCGACCACGAAGTAAAGAACGATCAGCTCGCCGATCCTGAGCCACGCGTTCTTCTTCGGCGCCTTGCTGTGTCCCGGATCGCGAAGCGGAACGGGCACGACGCCGAACAGACGCTGATTCAGGAAAGGCACGTTGGCGCCGACCAGCGCCAACAACACGATAAACCAACCCGCCGCCGACATTACAGCGGCAGCGTATGCGTGATCGCTTGCAGGCATGCCGACATCAGCGGACCCGGCACCAGACCGAGCACGAGCACAGCGAAACCATTGAAGGCGAGCAACGAACGATTCAGACCGCCGGCGACGATTGGCGACGCGTCGGTCGGCGCATCGAAGTACATCAGCTTGACGATACGCAGGTAGTAGAACGCGCCCACCAGCGACGTCATCACAGCGAGGACGGCGAGCCACGTCAGGCCGGCGTTCATCGTCGCTTCGAGCACGGCGAGCTTCGCGTAGAAGCCGACCGTCGGCGGGATGCCGGCGAGCGAGAACATCATGATCATCATGACGAACGCGAACACCTGGCTGCGCTGATTCAGGCCCTTGAAGTCGTCCAGCATTTCGGCTTCGAAATCGCGGCGCGCCAGCAGCATCATGATGCCGAAGGAACCGAGCGTCGTCACCAGATAGATGATGCTGTAGAACATCGCCGAGCTATAGGCGCCGGCCACGCTGTCCGCCTTACCGTCGACCACGCCGGCCAGCAGGCCGAGCAACACGAAGCCCATATTCGAGATAGCCGAGTACGCCAGCATCCGCTTGATGTTCCGCTGCACGATACCCGTCACGTTACCGACGATCAGCGACAGCGCCGCGAGAATCACGAGCATTTCCTGCCAGTCGACCGCCAACGGCAGCAGGCCCATCACCAGCAAACGCAAGCCCCACGCGAATGCCGCGACCTTCGGGCCGCCGCCGGTAAGCAGCGTCATCGCGGTCGGCGCGCCTTGATAGACGTCCGGCACCCACATATGGAACGGCACCGCGCCCATCTTGAACGCCACGCCCGCCACCACGAAGATCACGCCGAACAGCAGCACCGCGTCGTTGATCCGGCCCGACGCCACCGCCTTCAGCACTTCGCCAAGTTCCAGCGATCCGGTCGCGCCGTACAGCATCGAGATACCGTAAAGCAGGAAGCCCGATGCCAGCGCGCCGAGCACGTAGTATTTCATCGCCGATTCGTTCGACTGCGGCACGTCCTTGCGCAGCGCGATCACCGCGTAAAGCGACAGCGACATCAGTTCGAGGCCGAGATACAGCGTGAGGAAGTTGTTGCCCGAGATCATCACGCACTGGCCGAGCAGCGAAAACAGGCCGAGCAGAAAGAAGTCGCCGCGGAACAGATCGCGATCTTCGAGATACTTCTTCGAGTAGATGATCGACACCGCGTAGCCGAGACAGACCACGGCCTTCATCGCGCTCGCGAACGGATCGACGATATACATGCGCGAGAAGAAGTAACCCGGCGTCGGATTGAGCGCGGTGAAGGCGAACCAGATGCCGACGACGATCGTCGAGACCAGCGCGATCGTGTACGTGCCGCGTCGGCCGTTGGTGCCGAAGACCGTATCGTTCAGCCAGGCGATGACGACCGCGGCCATCAGGATGCCGTCCGGCAACAACATACTCATAGGAGCGTTTTGCATGATTTCTTAGTTCCTCCGCACGGCGTTACTGAGCCAGCGGCAGCTTGGACTGCGCGACGTGGGAGAGCAGGTTTGCCACCGACTCGTGCATCACGTCGGTGAAGGGCTTCGGATACAGGCCCATGTACAGCGTGAAGATCGCGAGCACGGCCAGCATCAGGAATTCGCGACCGTTGATGTCCGCGAGATGCGCGACATGATCGTTCGCCACCGCACCGAAGTACACGCGCTTGTACATCCACAGCGTGTAGGCCGCGCCGAGAATCAGCGTGAACGTGGCGAGGAAGCCGATCCAGAAGTTGAACTTCACGGCCGCCAGAATCACCATGAACTCGCCGACGAAACCCGAGGTGCCCGGCAAACCGCAATTGGCCATCGCGAAGAACATCGCGAACGCGGCGAACTTCGGCATCACGTTGACGACGCCGCCGTAATCCGCGATCTGACGCGAGTGCACGCGATCGTACAGCACGCCGATGGACAGGAACATCGCGCCCGACACGAAGCCGTGCGAGATCATCTGAATGATCGCGCCTTCGACGGCGAGCTGGCTCGACGGTCCGAACATGAAGAACCCGAGCGTGACGAAGCCCATGTGCGCGATCGACGAATACGCGACCAGCTTCTTCATGTCGGCCTGCACCATCGCGACCAGACCGATGTAGATCACCGCCACCAGCGACAGCGTGATGACGACCGGCGCGAGGAAATGACTCGCGTCGGGCGCGATCGGCAGCGAGAAGCGCAGGAAACCGTATGCGCCGAGCTTCAGCATGATCGCCGCCAGCACGACCGAGCCGCCCGTCGGCGCTTCCACGTGCGCGTCCGGCAGCCAGGTGTGGACCGGCCACATCGGCACCTTGACGGCAAACGCGAGGAAGAACGCGATGAACAGCAATATCTGCGGGGTCATGCCGATCTTGGCGGCGTGCCACGTCGCGAGATCGAAGGTGTGCGCCTGCGTGTACAGGTACAGCAGCGCGACCAGCATCAGCAGTGAACCGGCCAGCGTGTACAGGAAGAACTTGAACGCCGCGTACACGCGATTCGGGCCGCCCCACACGCCGATGATGATGTACATCGGAATCAGCGTGGCTTCGAAGAACACGTAGAACAGCAGGCCGTCCGCCGTCGAGAACACGCCGATCATGATGCCCGAGAGGATCAGGAACGCGGCGAAGTACTGCGACACGCGCTCGGTGATCACTTCCCAGCCGGCGATCACGACGATCACCGTGATCAGCGCCGTCAACACGACGAACCACATCGAGATGCCGTCGACGCCCAGGTGATACGTGATGTTGAACCGCTCGATCCAGGTCGACTGTTCGACGAACTGCAGCGCAGCCGTCGAGCTATCGAAGCCGGTGATGAGCGGAATCGTGACGATCAGCCCGAGTACCGAGCCGATCAGCGCGATCCAGCGCGCGGACGCCGGATTTCGATCGTTGCCTACCGCCAGAACGAGCAGGCCGAAGAGGATCGGCAACCAGATGGCGACACTGAGAATCGGAAAAGAGCTCATGTGTTCTCTCGCCTCCTCACTTGCCGCCAAGCGTCACGAAGAGCGTCAGCAGGCCGAGCATGCCGATGATCATCGCAAACGCGTAGTGGTAGATGTAGCCCGACTGGAGGAAGCGGATCACGCCGGCGAACCAGGCCATGAACTTCGCACTGCCGTTGACGACGCCGTCGATGATGACCACGTCGCCCTCTTTCCACAGGCCGCGGCCGAGCGCCAAGGCGCCCTTGGCGAACACGACTTCGTTGATCTTGTCGCAGTAGTACTTGTTGTCCAGCAGCGTGTAGATCGGGCCGAACGTCTTGGCGATGACCGGCGGCAGATCAGGACGCTTCATGTACAGGAACCACGCGACCACCACGCCCGCGAGCGCCAGCCACAGCGGCAAGCCGGACACGGAATGCAGGCCCATCGCGAACCAGCCGTGGAATTCCTCGCCCATTTCCTTCAGCGCTTCGTGATGCTCGCTGATGAAGATGACCTTGTCGAACGCGACGCCGTGCGAGAAGAAGTCGCCGAACAGCATCGGACCGACCATGATCGCGCCGATGATCACCGACGGAATCGCCAGCAGGATCAGCGGCAGCGTCACCACCCACGGGCTTTCGTGCGGGATATGCGGACCGTGGCCATGACCGTGGTCGTCGTGACCGTGGCCGTAATCGTCATGTCCGTGGCCATGCGCTTCGGCTTGGCCCATCGGCGAATCGGGATGCTTCGGACCGCGGAAACGCTCCGGACCGTGGAACACCAGGAAATACATGCGGAACGAGTACAGCGCCGTGACGAACACGCTCGCCACCACCGCGAAGTACGCGAAGCCCGAACCCGGCAGATGCGAGAGCTTCACCGCATCGATGATCGAGTCCTTCGAATAGAAGCCGGAGAAGAACGGCGTGCCGATCAGCGCGAGCGAACCGAGCAGCGACGTGATCCACGTGATCGGCATGTACTTCGCCAGGCCGCCCATGTTGCGCATGTCCTGATCGTGGTGCATCCCGATGATGACCGAACCCGCGCCGAGGAACAGCAGCGCCTTGAAGAACGCGTGCGTGCCGAGGTGGAACACGGCGACCGGATACGCCGACACGCCGAGCGCGACCGTCATGTAACCGAGCTGCGAGAGCGTGGAATACGCCACCACGCGCTTGATGTCGTTCTGCACGACGCCGAGGAAACCCATGAACAGCGCTGTGATCGCCCCGATGACCGTGACGAAGGACAGCGCCGCATCCGAATGCTCGAACAGCGGCGACATGCGCGTGACCATGAAAATACCGGCTGTCACCATCGTCGCCGCGTGAATCAGCGCGGAGATCGGCGTCGGGCCTTCCATCGAATCGGGCAGCCACACGTGCAGCGGGAACTGCGCCGACTTACCCATCGCGCCGATGAACAGGCAGATACACGCGACCGTCAGCAGGCCCCAGCTCGTGCCGGGGAAGCTCAAGCCGGCCAGCTTGTCGCCTTGCGCGAACACGTCGCTGTAGTTCAGCGAGCCCGCGAACGCGAGGATCAGACCGATGCCGAGCAGGAAGCCGAAGTCGCCCACGCGGTTCACGAGGAACGCCTTCATGTTGGCGTAGATCGCGCTCTCACGCGTGAAGTAGAAACCGATCAGCAGGTACGACACCAGACCCACCGCTTCCCAGCCGAAGAACAGCTGCAGGAAGTTGTTGCTCATCACGAGCATCAGCATCGAGAACGTGAACAGCGAGATGTACGAGAAGAAACGCTCGTAGCAGCCCACCTTTTCGTCGGCCATGTAGCCGATCGTGTAGATGTGCACCATCAGCGAGACGAAGGTGACGATCACCATCATCATCGCGGTGAGCGAGTCGACCAGGAAGCCGACTTCCATCTTCAGGTTGCCGATGCTCATCCACTCGTAGACGGTCGCGTTGAAGCTCGCGCCGTGCAGAACGTCGGTGTAGACGATCGCCGAGAGGACGAAGGAGACGAAGACGCCGAGAATCGTGACGCTGTGCGCGCCCTTGCGTCCCACTACCTTGCTGAACAAACCTGCGATCAGCGAGCCGACGAGCGGTGCGAGGGGAACCGCGAGCAGGAGGTTTTCGTTGAGTGTCGTGGACATAACAGCCTATCCTGTGATTAACCTTTGAGCTGATCGAGGTCCTCGACATTGATCGTGTCGAGGCTGCGGAACAGGGTCACGAGAATCGCGAGACCGATGGCGGCTTCAGCCGCGGCCACGGTCAGCACGAAGAACACGAAGATCTGGCCGTGCACGTCGCCCAGATAGTGCGAGAACGCGACGAAGTTCGTGTTCACCGCGAGCAGCATCAGTTCGATCGCCATCAGGATTATGATGACGTTGCGGCGGTTCAGGAAGATACCGACGATGCTGATCGCGAACAGAATCGCGCCGAGCACCAGGTAATGGGCAAGACTCAACATTTTCTTATCTCCTAATCTCAGCCCTTGTTGTCCACCGTGCCCGCACCGATGTTGCCGGTGACGGGCGGCTCGGTCATGGCGTCGGGCGACTGGGTTCCGCCGGCATCTTCACCAGACGCACGCGATCCTGACGACGCACCTTGACCTGCTGGCTGACCGTTTGGGTCTTCTTATCCTTCTTGTCGCGAATCGTGAGCGAGATCGCCGCGATGATGGCGACCAGCAGCACCAGACCCGCGATTTCGAACGCGAATATGTAATCCGTGTAGATGACCTTGCCGATGAGCTGCGTGTTCGGCATCAGCGCGGCGCCCGAGACGCCCGCGCCTGCCGCAGCCGTGTTGGCATCGCGCAGCGGCGTGACGGTCGCGCCGTAGCCGTGCCACAGAATCAGCGCCGTTTCGATCACGATGATCGCGCCGACGAAGCTCGCCAGCGGCACGAAGCGTTTGAAGTCTCGCCGCAGCACGTCGATGTTGATGTCCAGCATCATCACCACGAACAGGAACAGCACCATCACGGCGCCGACGTAGACCAGAACCAGCAGGATCGCGAGGAATTCGGCTTGCAGCAGCATCCAGATCGCGGCCGCGTTGAAGAACGCGAGCACGAGGAACAGCGCGGATGACACCGGGTTGCGGGAGGTGATCACCTTCAGCGCGGACACCACCAGCAGCAGCGCGAAGATATAGAACAGTACGGTTGTGAATTCCATGATTACCGGTTCATCGTTAGGCCATCGTCAGGCTTTGTATGTCGGGCGCTTGCAGCCTTGACCCGCACACACGGAGAAAGACCTCGGCGCGAGCCGCAGTGTGCCATACACCCACGGCAAAATCGCTTCGACTTCGAATCCGGCGCGCGTGAAAACTCCGATTGTGTTTCTGTCGCGCGACGCCGGATCCGTTTGTGCATCAACGATAAGGCGCGTCCGCTGCCTTCGATGCGGCGATTTCCGTTTCGTAACGGTCACCCACCGCCAGCAGCATGTCCTTCGTGAAATACAGGTCGCCGCGCTTTTCGCCGTGATATTCGAGGATATGCGTCTCGACGATCGAATCGACCGGGCAGCTCTCCTCGCAGAAACCGCAGAAGATGCACTTGGTCAGGTCGATGTCGTAACGCGTCGTGCGGCGCGTGTTGTCCGCGCGCGTTTCCGACTCGATCGTGATGGCCATCGCCGGGCACACGGCCTCGCACAGCTTGCATGCGATGCAGCGCTCTTCGCCGTTTTCATAGCGGCGCAGCGCGTGCAGGCCGCGAAAACGCGGGGAGATCGGCGTCTTTTCTTCCGGGAACTGCACCGTGACCTTGCGCTGGAACGTGTACTTGCCCGTCAGCGCGAGACCCTTGAGGAGTTCGGTCAGGAAGAAGGTCTTAAAGAAGCTTTGAATTGCGTTCATGATGGTTTCGTCCGCTCTTCTCTCATTACTTCCAGATGTTGAGCGGCGACATGATCCAGAAGCCGACCACGACCACCCAAATCACCGATACCGGCAGGAACACCTTCCAGCCGAGACGCATGATCTGGTCGTAGCGGTAACGCGGGAAAGTCGCGCGCGCCCAGATGAAGACCAACAGCAACAGGAAAATCTTGAATGCGAACCAGAACACGCCCGGAATGAATGTCAGGAAACCGAACGGTGCATCCCAGCCGCCCAGGAACAGCGTGGTCGCGATCGCCGAGATCACGATCATATTGATGTACTCGGCGAGGAAGAACAGCGCGAAGGCCATGCCCGAGTAATCGATCATGTGACCCGCGACGATTTCCGATTCGCCTTCCACCACGTCGAACGGGTGACGGTTCGTTTCGGCGATGCCCGAGATGAAGTACACGACGAACATCGGCAGCAGCGGCAGCCAGTTCCACGACAGGAAGTTCAGCCCGAAGCCCGCGAAGATGCCGCGCTGCTGCGAGTGGACGATCTCCGACATGTTCAGCGAGCCCGCGACCATCAGCACCACGACGAGCGCGAAGCCCATCGAGATTTCGTAGGAAACCATCTGCGCGGCCGCGCGCATCGCGCCGAGGAACGCGTACTTCGAGTTCGACGCCCAGCCCGCGAGAATCACACCGTACACGCCGATCGACGAGATCGCCATCACGTACAGCAGACCCGCGTTGACGTCGCCGAGAACGGCTTGTGCCTGGAACGGAATGACCGCCCACACCGCGAACGCGGGCACCACGGTCATGATCGGCGCGATCACGTAGATCCACTTGCTGGCGGCCGTCGGCTGAATGACTTCCTTCAGCAGCAGCTTCAGCACGTCGGCGATCGGCTGGAGCAAGCCGGCGGGGCCGACGCGGTTCGGGCCGAGACGCACGTGCATCCAGCTGATGAGCTTGCGCTCCCAGAGAATCAGGTACGCGACGCACAGCAGGATGACCACCGACACCACGAGGATGCGGACCACCGCCCACACTGTCGGCCATGCGACGCCCAGAAGCTGCGTGCCGCCTGCGTTGATCGTATCGAACAAGCCCATTTACGCCTTCTCCACTACGAGTTCGCCGAAGAAGCCGCCGAGCGCGGCGCCGGCCGGCGTCCCCGCCGACACGCGGACAACCGATTCCGCCAGATTCGCATCGCGAACCGCGGGCAACGTGACCGACAGACTGCCTTGCTTGATGCGCACGGCGTCGCCGTCTTTCAGACCGAGCTTGTCGAACAGCGCGGTCGGCAGACCGGCGACGTTCGCATCGCGTGCGGCGGCCGTCAGATGCAGCGACGGCGCGCGGCGCACAAGTGCGTCGGCGTGATAGATGGGCACATCGGCCAGACGCTGCAGGCCGCTGCCGTTCAGCGCGACGTTCGATGCCGCGCGCTTGGCCGATACCGTCGTTTTGTTCGACAGACGCGCGGACAGATCGCCCGTGCCGAGCGCGGCATTGCGCACTTCTTCCGCCGTGTCGTATTCGAAGCCCTTCAGGCCGAGAATCGAACCCAGCACGCGCAGCACCTTCCAGCCCGGGCGCGTATCGCCAAGCGCGCGCACGACGCCGTTGAACGACTGTGCCGTGCCTTCCGCGTTGACGAAGGTGCCCGACGTTTCGGTGTACGGCGCGATCGGCAGCAGCACGTCCGCGTAGTCCATGCCGTGCTTGAACGGCGACATCACGACGACCATTTCCGCCGCCTTCAGCGCGGCGATGGCTTGCGCCGGATTGGCCGTATCGAATTCCGGTTCGGCGTTCAGCAGCACGTAGCCCTTGCGCGACTGCTCGAACGCTTCGCGCGCGTTGAGACCGCCCTCGCCCGGCACGGCGTCGACCAGATACGCGCCGACCGAGTTCGCGCCTTCCGTGAGGAAGCCGAGCGTCGCGCCGGTCGCATCGGCGATCCATTGCGCGGCGGCCTGAATCTGTGCGAAATCGGGATGCTGAACCGCGACGTTGCCGAGCAGCACAACGCGCGTTTCGCCCGCCGACAGCGATGCCGCGACATCCTTCGCCGCTGCCGACACTTCGCGGCCCGCGAATGCTTCCGGCAACTCGACGCCGCGTGCTTCCGACACGGCCGCCGCGATACCCGCGAGCTGATCGAGCCACGCCGAGGGCGCGGCGACCAGACGATGCGCGGTCGGGATCAGCGAGTCGTCATTGCTGGCGTTGAGGAACGTGACCATGGCGCCGTTCTTCGCTGCCTGACGCAGACGCGCGGCGAATAACGGATGATCGCGACGCAGGAACGAGCCGATCACGAAAGCCGTATCGACGTTCGACAGATCGGCGATCTTCACGCCGAGCCACGGCGCGCTGTCGCCGACCGGAGCGGAGAAATCGCTCTGACGCAGACGGAAATCGACGTTCGGCGTACCGACGCCTTCGGCCAGTGACTTGAGCAGATGCAGTTCTTCGACCGTGCTGTGCGGCGTGGCCAGCGCAGCGATAGCGTTTGCGCCATGATCCGCCGTGATGCCCTTGATGCCCTTGGCGACGTATTCGAGCGCGGTCTGCCAGTCGGTCTCGATCCAGTTGCCGCCTTGCTTCAGCATCGGCGTGGTGAAGCGCTCGTCGCTGTTCAGGCCTTCGTACGAGAAGCGGTCCTTGTCCGACAGCCAGCATTCGTTGATGGCTTCGTTTTCCATCGGCAGGACGCGCATCACGCGGTTGTTCTTCACCTGCACGACGAGGTTCGCGCCGACGGAATCATGCGGACTCACCGACTTGCGGCGCGACAGTTCCCACGTCCGCGCGCTATAGCGGAACGGCTTGCTCGTGAGCGCGCCGACCGGGCACAGGTCGATCATATTGCCCGACAGTTCTGAATCCACCGTCTTGCCGACGAAGGACGTGATTTCCGAATGCTCGCCGCGGCCGAGCATGCCAAGTTCCATCACGCCGGCCACTTCCTGGCCGAAGCGCACGCAACGCGTGCAGTGGATGCAACGCGTCATCTCTTCCATCGAGATGAGCGGACCCACATTCTTGTGGAACACGACGCGCTTTTCTTCGCTGTAGCGCGACTGCGACTTGCCGTAACCGACGGCCAAATCCTGCAACTGGCACTCGCCGCCCTGATCGCAGATCGGACAATCGAGCGGATGGTTGATCAGCAGAAATTCCATCACCGACTGCTGCGCCTTGACGGCCTTGTCGGAAGTGGTGCGCACGACCATGCCGTTCGACACGGGCGTGGCGCAGGCGGGGACGGCCTTCGGCATCTTTTCGACTTCGACGAGGCACATCCGGCAGTTCGCCGCGATCGAAAGCTTCTTGTGATAGCAGAAGTGAGGGATGTACGTATCGACCTTATGCGCAGCCTGTATCACCATGCTGCCTTCAGGCACCTCGACCGACTTGCCGTCAATTTCTAGTTCAACCATGATGGATATAGATCCTCAACCTCTGTCTCCGCGCAATTGACTGCGCGTCAATTTACGCGGTAAGCGCCTCGGTGCTCGCGTGATGCGCGTGCCCGCCGACGAGACAATGCTTGTGCTCGACGTGATATTCGAACTCGTTCCAGAAATGCTTGAGCATGCCGCGCACCGGCATGGCCGCTGCATCGCCGAGGGCGCAAATCGTGCGACCCATGATGTTTTCGGCGACGGAGTTCAGCAGATCCAGATCTTCCTTGCGCCCGAGACCGTGTTCGATACGATGCACCACGCGATACAGCCAGCCCGTGCCCTCACGGCACGGCGTGCACTGACCGCATGACTCTTCGTAATAGAAGTACGACAGACGCAACAGCGAGCGCACCATGCAGCGCGTTTCGTTCATCACGATGACCGCGCCCGAACCAAGCATGGAACCTTGCTTGGCGATCGAGTCGTAGTCCATGTCGGTGGCGAGCATCGCTTCGCTGGGAATCACCGGCGCCGACGATCCACCCGGAATCACCGCCTTGATCGACTGGCCGCGCACGCCGCCCGCCAGTTCCATCAGCGTCTTGAACGGCGTGCCGAGCGGGACTTCGTAGTTGCCGGGACGGTTCACGTCGCCCGACACGGAGAAAATCTTCGTGCCGCTGTTGTTCGGCTTGCCGATCTCGAGAAAATTCTGCGGCCCGATGGCCAGCAGGAACGGCACCGCCGCGAACGTCTCGGTGTTGTTGATCGTGGTCGGCTTGCCGTACACGCCGAAACTCGCCGGGAACGGCGGCTTGAAGCGCGGCTGGCCCTTCTTGCCTTCCAGCGATTCGAGCAACGCGGTTTCTTCACCGCAGATGTACGCGCCGTAACCGTGATGCGCGTGCAGTTCGAACGAAAAGCCCGAGCCGAGAATGTTCGCGCCGAGATAACCGGCCGCGCGCGCTTCTTCCAGCGCCGCTTCGAACACGCGATAGACCTCGAAAATCTCGCCGTGGATATAGTTGTAGCCCACGGTGATGCCCATCGCGTACGCGCCGATGGCCATGCCTTCGATCAGCGAATGCGGATTCCAGCGCAGGATGTCGCGATCCTTGAACGTGCCCGGTTCGCCTTCGTCCGAATTGCAGACGAGATACTTCTGCCCCGGGAACTGACGCGGCATGAAGCTCCACTTCAGGCCGGTCGGAAAGCCCGCGCCTCCGCGACCGCGCAGACCCGACGCTTTCACCTCGGCGATCACCTGCTCGGGCGGAATCTTTTCTTCCAGAATGCGGCGCAGCTGCTTGTAGCCGCCGCGCGCGACGTAATCTTCGAGATGCCAGTTCTCGCCGTTGAGGCCGGCGAGGATCAGCGGCTTGATATGACGATCGTGGAGGGAAGTCATTTCGAAAGTTCCTCGATCAACTGGTCGATCTTTTCGCGGCTCATGAAGCTGCACATGCGATGGTTATTCACCAGCACCACGGGCGCATCGCCGCATGAACCGAAACATTCGCCTTCTTTCAGCGTGAACTTGCCGTCGGCCGTGGTCTCGCCGAAGTCGATGCCGAGCTTCTGCTTGAGATATTCGGCCGCGCTGTCCGAACCGCCGTCCGGACCCAGCTGGCAAGGCAGGTTCGTGCAGAGCGTGATCTTGTGACGACCGACCGGTTTCAGTTCGTACATGGTGTAGAACGTCGCCACTTCCTGTACCGCGACCGGCGGCATGCTCAGGTAATCGGCCACGAACTGCATGAGTTCGGGCGAGAGCCAACCGTGCTCGTCCTGGGCAACAGCCAACGCCGCCATCACCGCCGACTGCTTCTGCTCGGGCGGATATTTCGCGACACAGCGATCGATTTCTTTCAGGCCTTCAGCTGAGATCATTTTCAGACACGACTCTTTCAATTCCTACCGAACGAACACCTGCCGCGCTTGAGGCTGCGGCAGACCTGGCGTCCTGCGGTTTCCTGTTAGTGCTTCCGCGCTTGCTTGCGCGGTGCTTACGGCAGCACCGCGCGAGCGGCCGAGTGAGATCAGCGATCGATCTCGCCAAACACGATGTCTTGCGTACCGATGATCGTCACGGCGTCGGCGATCATGTGGCCGCGCGCCATTTCGTCCAGTGCGGCGAGATGCGCGTAACCCGGCGCGCGAATCTTCAAGCGATACGGCTTGTTCGCGCCGTCCGACACCAGATAGATGCCGAACTCGCCCTTCGGATGCTCGACGGCGGCATACGTCTCGCCTTCGGGCACGTGGAAGCCTTCGGTGAAGAGCTTGAAGTGGTGAATCAGCTCTTCCATGTTGCTCTTCATGCCGACACGGCTCGGCGGCGCAACCTTGTGATTATCGATCATCACAGGGCCCGGATTTTTGCGCAGCCAGTCAATACACTGTTTGGCGATACGCGTGGATTGACGCATTTCCTCGACACGCACCAGATACCGGTCGTAGCAATCGCCGTTCACGCCCACCGGAATATCGAAATCGAGCTGGTCGTACACTTCGTACGGCTGCTTCTTGCGCAAATCCCACTCGACGCCCGAACCGCGCAGCATCGCGCCGCTCATGCCCAGCTGCAGCGCGCGCTCCGGACTCACCACGCCGATACCGACCAGACGCTGCTTCCAGATGCGGTTATCCGTCAGCAGCGTTTCGTACTCGTCGACGCAGCCCGGAAAGCGGTTGAAGAAGTCTTCGAGGAAGTCGAGCAGCGAACCCTGGCGCGTCTCGTTCATCTTCTCGAGCGCCTTCGCATTGCGAATCTTGGACGCCTTGTATTGCGGCATTGCGTCAGGCAGATCGCGATACACGCCGCCCGGACGATAGTACGCCGCGTGCATGCGCGCGCCCGACACCGCCTCGTACACGTCCATCAGATCTTCACGCTCGCGGAACGCGTAGAGGAACACCGCCATCGCGCCGACGTCGAGCGCGTGCGAGCCGATCCACATCAGATGGTTCAGCACGCGCGTGACTTCGTCGAACAGCACGCGGATGTACTTCGCGCGGATCGGCACGTCGATGCCGAGCAGCTTTTCGATGGCGAGCACATAGCCGTGCTCGTTGACCATCATCGACACATAGTCGAGACGGTCCATGTACGGCACGGATTGGATGAAGGTCTTGGTTTCCGCCAGCTTCTCGGTCGCGCGATGCAGCAGACCGATGTGCGGATCGGCGCGCTGAATGACTTCGCCGTCGAGCTCCAGCACCAGGCGCAGCACGCCGTGCGCTGCCGGGTGCTGCGGGCCGAAGTTCAGCGTGTAGTTCTTGATCTCTGCCATGACGTTCCCTTAATGTTTCAGACCGCCGTAGCGATCTTCGCGAATCACGCGCGGCGTGATCTCGCGCGGTTCGATCGTCACAGGCTGATACACGACGCGCTTCTCTTCCGGGTCGTAGCGCATTTCGACGTAGCCGGAAATCGGGAAGTCCTTGCGGAACGGATGGCCGATGAAGCCGTAGTCCGTGAGAATGCGGCGCAGGTCGGGATGGCCTTCGAACACGATGCCGTACAGGTCGAACGCCTCGCGCTCGTACCAGTTCGCCGACGACCAGATATCGACCACGGACGGCACGATGGGTACTTCGTCGTCCGGAGCAAATACGCGGACGCGCACGCGCCAGTTGTTCGTCACGGACAGCAGATGCAGCACGGCGGCGAAACGCGGACCGTCGTAGGCGCCTTCGCCGTAAGTCGAATAGTCGACGCCCGCGATATCCATGCACTGCTCGAAGCGCAGCGACGTGTCGTCACGGAGTTGCTTGCAGACGTCCAGATAATGGGCCGCCTTGACGACGACCGTCACTTGACCCAGCGATTCGGTGATGCTCTGCAGACGGCCGCCAAGCGCCGTCTCGAGGTTCGCCTTCAGGGTCTCGAGTTTGCTTGCCATAGTTGGGGAGCTCAGCCCTTACTGACGGGCGATGGTGTTGGTACGGCGAATCTTCGCCTGCAACTGGATCACGCCATAGACCAGCGCTTCGGCGGTCGGCGGGCAACCGGGAACATAGACATCGACGGGCACGATGCGATCGCAGCCGCGCACGACGGAATACGAGTAGTGGTAGTAACCGCCGCCGTTCGCGCACGAACCCATCGAAATGACCCAGCGCGGCTCGGCCATCTGGTCGTACACCTTGCGCAGCGCGGGCGCCATCTTGTTGCAGAGGGTGCCAGCGACGATCATCACGTCGGACTGACGCGGACTCGGACGGAACACGACGCCGAACCGGTCCAGATCGTAGCGGGCCGCGCCCGCATGCATCATCTCGACGGCGCAGCACGCGAGACCGAACGTCATCGGCCACAGCGAGCCGGTGCGCGTCCAGTTGATGAGCTTGTCAGCCGTGGTGGTGACGAAGCCTTCTTTCAAGACCCCTTCGATACTCATTTGATTTCACTCCAGATGAGCAGCCAGCCAGTGCCGCTCATGAATCCGGTGACTCTTGCCGTCACTCCCAGTCCAACCCGCCCTTTCTCCAGATGTAGGCGAAGCCGAGCAGGAACTCGAGCAGAAAGATCATCATCGCGATGAAGCCGGGCCAGCCGATGTCGCGAAGGGACACACCCCACGGAAACAGGAATGCCGTCTCAAGGTCGAAGATGATGAAAAGAATCGCGACGAGATAGTAACGCACATCGAACTTCATCCGTGCGTCTTCGAATACTTCGAAGCCGCATTCGTACGGGGCGTTTTTCTCGGTGTCGGGCTTATTGGGACCGAGAATCTTGCCGATTCTGACCAACGCGATTCCTAAACCAAGGCCGACCAAGAGAAACAAGAAGACGGGGTAATAGGGTGCGAGGTTCAAGGCTATCCTCAGATCGGTGATGTGGTCTGTAATTGTTCGTAATCGACTGAACGCTTCAACCGGGACGGACCACCCGGAAGGATCACTTGGGACCGCTCACGATCATACCGTAAGGGTACGCCAGATGTGAAAATGCCAGCCGAAGCGAAGCAGCGGCTGGCATTGGATAACTTTGGTGCCGACGGCGAGACTCGAACTCGCACAGCTTTCGCCACTACCCCCTCAAGATAGCGTGTCTACCAATTTCACCACGTCGGCACTGTACTGCAATCCGGGAAAACAAACTTCTTAATTGCCGCGAATCGCTTCAAGACTTGAATTATAACCAGCCCTTGTGAATTGTTCAACGCACAAAAAGCGAATTCGGCGAAAATTTGTTCCGGATGAATTTTGGCCTGTTATGCGACCGCAATTCCAGCGTAACGGACGCAAGCGCAAGGACGCGTGCTTATTTAGGCACGTCCGAACCCGGGGCCTGCGATGCAGGAGTCGCCGTCGCAGCCGATGCCGGTGCTGCCGCCGAGGTCGCCGCCGGTGCGGAGCCCGCCGCCGGAGCCGAAGCCGCGGGTGCGGGACCTGCGCCGAGCAAGCCAGCCGACGTCTGCGGCTTGTAGCTGCCGAGATAAGTCAGCGCCAGCGTCGTGACGAAGAAAACCGCCGCCAGAATGGCCGTGGTGCGCGAGAGGAAGTTCGCCGAACCGGTCGCGCCGAACAGACTGCCCGATGCGCCGCTGCCGAAAGCCGCGCCCATGTCCGCGCCCTTGCCGTGCTGCAGGAGCACGAGGCCGATGACGCCGAGCGCCGACAACAACTGGACGACGATGATCAAAGTCTTCAAATACAGCATTTAAACTCACCCAATACTTGATGTTTCCGTGACACTCGCGTGTCTCGATACGTTCTTCCGAACCGCTATGCCGCGCGTGCCGCTTATTGCAGCACAGTTTGCGCGGCCTGGCAGATCGCCAGAAAATCCTTCGACTTCAACGATGCGCCGCCGATCAGGCCGCCATCGATATCCTGCTGCGCGAACAACTCCTGCGCGTTCTCCGGCTTGACGCTGCCGCCGTATAACAGCGACACGCCTTCGGCCGCCGCGCCCTTGCTCGCGAGCCTCGAACGCAGGAACGCGTGCACATCCTGCGCCTGTTCGGCCGTCGCGCTCTTGCCCGTGCCGATGGCCCAGACCGGTTCGTAAGCGATCACGATCTTCGCGACCTGCTCCGGCGTCAGCACGTCGAGCACTGCATCCAACTGCTCGGCGATGACGCGCTCCGTCGAACCCGCTTCGCGCTCTTCGAGCGTTTCGCCGACGCAGACGATCGGCGTGAGGCCCGCATCCAGCGCGCGACGCGTCTTGTTCGCGACCAGTTCCGGACTTTCACGATGATATGCGCGTCGCTCCGAATGCCCGACGATCGCATACGTCACGCCGAAATCCGCCGCCATTTCCGCGGCGACTTCGCCCGTGTACGCGCCATGCGAATGCGCCGACACATCCTGAATCCCCCAGCGCACCACCGAGCCGCCCAACAGCGCCTGCGACTGCGCGAGATATGGACACGGCACGCACACACCGACGCGCACGTCGTTCTGCAAAGCCGATGCCCCCGCCGCGACTTCGGTCAGCAGGGCCGCATTCTCATTGATGCGACCGTGCATCTTCCAGTTGCCCACCACCAGTTTTGCTCGATCTCTGGACATATGTCTCGCCACTCGGCGGCGGCTGCGTCGTTGCCCGATAAGGCCCGATAAGCCGCCTGTTTATTGGAATAAACCGCTGGGACCTGCAAACTGCTTGCAAAATAGGCGATTTTACTGTGATAAAGCGAAAGCGGTCAAACTGCCAGAATCGTGCCTGCAACAATTCCGAAGTGATTTACTGCGTTTTATTCGGCGCTCCAGTCCAGCACGATCTTGCCGACGTGCGTGCTGTTCTCCATCAACGCATGCGCCTCGGCGGCTTCGGCGGCCGGGAACACTTGATGGATCACCGGCTTGATGCGCCCCGCCTCGATTTCCGGCCACACGCGCTCCTTGAGCTTCGCGGCGATCTTCGCCTTGAACGCGACCGGACGCGGCCGCAGCGTCGAACCGGTGATGACCAGCCGCCGCCGCAGAATATCGTTCAGGTTGATCTCCGCCTTCGAGCCGCCCAGCAGCGCGATCACGCAGATGCGTCCGCCATCCGCGAGCGACTTGAGCTCGCGCGGCAGATAGTCGCCCGCGACCATGTCGAGAATCACGTCGACGCCGCGATCGTTGGTCAGCGATTTCACCACTTCGACGAAATCTTCCGTCTTGTAGTTGATCGCGCGTTCCGCGCCGAGCGCTTCGCACGCGCGGCATTTTTCGTCGGAACCGGCCGTCGCGAACACGCGATGACCCAGCGCCTTCGCAATCTGAATGGCCGTCACGCCGATTCCGCTCGATCCACCCTGAACCAGCAGCGTCTCCTCCTCGCCGTTCTCGCCCGCGCCGAGAAGCGCGCGTTCGAAAACGTTGCTCCACACGGTGAGGAACGTCTCGGGCAAGGACGCCGCCTCGATATCCGTCAAACCCTCGGGCACGGGCAAGCACTGTTCGAGCGGCGCGACCGCATATTCCGCATAGCCACCGCCCGCGAGCAGCGCGCACACGCGATCGCCCTTCTTCAGGCCGAACGGATTGTGCTTCGGATCGAAGTCGCCATCGACGATCTCGCCCGCCACTTCCAGCCCCGGCAGATCGGAGATGCCCGGCGGCGGCGCATACGCGCCCTTGCGCTGAAACACGTCCGGACGATTCACGCCCGACGCCGCGACCTTGATGAGCACTTCGTTCTTGCCTGGCGCGGGCGTCGGGCGCTCGCCCAGTTTCAAGACTTCGGGTGCGCCAAACTCGGTGATTTCGACGGCCTTCATATCCTCTCCCTGGATGCCCGGTCGCCGTCCACGCACGGCAGACCAGACGGTTCGAACCGGATGACACTGTGCGCGCCAAAGCAATCGACACACCACACTGCCATCGAGTCCGCGCGTGCATCGGACAAAGCATCGCCGCTTTGCTGTATGTGCACCCGTCAGACACAAAAACGGCCGGCTCGCATTCGCGGCCGGCCGTCACCACCTTAACGCATTACTGCTGCGGCTGCGTCGGTTCCGCTTCCTGCGCGGCGGCTGCTTCGTTCAGCAGCGCCTTGGCCGACAAACGCACGCGACCCTTCTCGTCCGTCTGGATGACCTTGACCTTCACGACCTGGCCTTCCTTCAGGTAATCGTTGATGTCCTTCACGCGCTCGTTGACGATCTCCGAGATATGCAGCAGACCGTCCTTGCCCGGCAGGATGTTCACGATCGCGCCGAAGTCGAGCAGCTTGAGCACCGGGCCTTCGTAGACCTGGCCGACTTCCACTTCCGCCGTGATGTTCTCGATGCGCTTCTTCGCCTCGGCCATGCCTTCGGCGCTGGTGCTCGCGATCGTCACGACGCCGTCGTCCGAAATGTCGATGGTCGTGCCGGTTTCTTCCGTCAGCGCGCGGATCACCGAACCGCCCTTGCCGATCACGTCGCGGATCTTCTCCGGATTGATCTTGATGGTGATCATGCGCGGCGCGTAGTCCGACAGATTGGTGTTCGTGGTCGGAACGGCCGCCGTCATCTTGCCGAGGATATGCATGCGGCCTTCCTTCGCCTGTGCGAGCGCGACCTGCATGATTTCCTTCGTGATGCCCTGAATCTTGATGTCCATCTGCAGCGCGGTCACGCCTTGCGCCGTGCCGGCCACCTTGAAATCCATGTCGCCGAGGTGATCTTCGTCGCCGAGGATGTCGGTCAGAACCGCGAACTTGTTGCCTTCGAGGATCAGGCCCATTGCGATGCCCGCGACGTGCGCCTTCATCGGCACGCCGGCGTCCATCAGCGCGAGGCAGCCGCCGCAGACCGAAGCCATCGACGACGAACCGTTCGATTCGGTGATTTCCGACACGACGCGGATCGAGTAGCCGAATTCGTCGGCGCTCGGCAGGCACGCGACCAGCGCGCGCTTGGCCAGACGGCCGTGACCGATTTCACGGCGCTTCGGCGAACCGACGCGGCCCGTTTCGCCGGTCGCGAACGGAGGCATGTTGTAGTGGAGCATGAAGCGCTCGCGGTATTCGCCTTCGAGTGCGTCGATGCTCTGCTCGTCGCCCTTCGTGCCGAGCGTGGCGACGACCATCGCCTGCGTCTCGCCGCGCGTGAACAGCGCCGAGCCGTGTGTACGCGGCAGCACGCCGGTGCGGATTTCGATCGGGCGAACCGTGCGCGTGTCGCGGCCGTCGATACGCGGCTCGCCGTTCAGGATCTGCGTGCGGACGATCTTCGCTTCGATGTCGAACAGCACGTTGCCGACGGTCGCCTTGTCGGCGGCGGCCGTGCCGCTCGCGGCGGCTTCTTCTTCCAGCTTCGCCGACGTCGCTGCGTACACTTCCTTCAGCTTGGCCGAACGCGCCGTCTTGTTGCGCAGTTGATAAGCGGCTTCGAGTTCCGGCTGAGCAATCGCCGTGACGCGCGAAATGAGCGCTTCGTTCTTCGGCGCGGGCGCCCAGTCCCATTCCGGCTTGCCGCCTTCACGCACCAGTTCGTGGATCGCGTCGATGGCGGTTTGCATCTGCTCGTGGCCGAACACGACCGCGCCCAGCATGACTTCTTCCGACAGCTGCTGCGCTTCGGATTCGACCATCAGCACCGCGCGTTCCGTACCGGCGACGACCAGATCCAGCGCCGATTCCTTCATCTGCGGGCGGGTCGGGTTCAGCACGTATTCGTTGTTGATGTAGGCGACGCGCGCGGCGCCGACCGGGCCGTTGAACGGCAGGCCGGACACGGCCAGCGCAGCGGACGCGCCGATCAGCGCGGGAATGTCCGCCGGAACGTCCGGGTTCAGCGACAGGACGTGGATCACGACCTGCACTTCGTTGTAGAAGCCTTCCGGGAACAGCGGACGCAGCGGACGGTCGATCAGACGCGAAATAAGCGTTTCGCCTTCCGACGGACGGCCTTCGCGACGGAAGAAGCCGCCGGGGATCTTGCCGGCCGCGTAGGTCTTTTCGAGGTAATCGACGGTGAGCGGGAAGAAGTCCTGGCCCGGCTTGGCGGTCTTCGCGCCAACGACGGTTGCGAGGACAACGGTGTCTTCGACATCGACGATCACCGCGCCGCTCGCCTGACGGGCGATCTCACCCGTTTCGAGGCGGACGTTGTGCTGTCCCCACTTAAATTCCTTGACGATCTTATTGAACATTGTGACTCCTTCTTCGTTTGCGCCGCGCCGCGAGGGCGCTGGCGGGACGGTGCCGAGCCGCGCTTGAGAGGTGTGTTATGCCATTCCAGCGCGGCACGTCCGCGACGGACGCCGACGAAGCGCGCTGGAATGACACAAAGCTCCGCCGCGAGGCTGGACCGGGTGTCTATCCGGATACCTTCATCCGGGTAAAGCGAATGAACTGCGAAACTACGGGAACGACGAAATGCGTGTGCGGATCGGCGAAACTCGATCCGGCACCACTTCGCAACCGAAACGCACAAAAACAAAATGCCTGTATCAGCGGACTGACACAGGCACTTCGTTGGAACGCTGGTCGCGTGGCGCCAATTACTTGCGCAGACCCAGCTTCTCGATCAGCGAGCGATAACGATCCGCATCCTTGCCCTTCAGGTAGTCGAGCAGCTTGCGACGACGGCTCACCATGCGCAGCAGACCGCGGCGGCTGTGGTGATCCTTCGAGTGCGACTTGAAGTGGACGGTGAGTTCGTTGATGCGGCTCGTGAGCAGCGCGACTTGCACTTCGGGGGAGCCGGTGTCGTTGGCGCCGCGCGCGTATTCTGCGACGACGTCGGACTTCTTGATTTCTGCTACGGTCATTTGCTTTTCCTTGAATCTAACTGGCGGTCACGTAAGAAAGGCCGTGCCGTGGTTGTTTCGTGGTGTTGAGTGACTACTTTCACTACTTTCGGCATGCTTCACTTCGGATTAGCCTCAAAGTATAGCACGGCGCCCTGCCTCATTGACAGGGTTCCTTCCGATGCAAATCAACGGTTTAGCGAGCCGGCCGCGTCATCCGGCAGGTCGTCGGCTGCGCGGTGGCGTCGGCGGGGACGGCGAGCAGCGTGCGAAAGCCGTATCCCGAGCCTTCGTTGTCGAGTTTGACGCCCGGCGTGCCGGCCTTGTCCATCTCCATCACGTAAAGGGGCTGGATCACCTGATGATCGTCGGCACGCATCGTCATAGCGTGGAAACCTTCGCCGTCGAAGGTGATGCCTTCGAGCGCGCGCGCGACCGCCAGCGGATCGGCGCTGCCGGCGCGGGTCATCGCGGCGGCCAGCATTTCGATCATCAACGGCATGCGCGCGACCAGATAATCGTCCGATGCGGCCGGAAAGCGCGCGCGGAACGCCTGATAGTACGCATCCGACTTCACGCCGCCCACGTTCGGATGCCAGTCGGCGACCGCGATCACGCGCTTCACGCCGGCATCGCCCAGCGCGGCGGGCGCGCCGAGATTGTTGCCGTAGAACGTGTAGAACTTCGTGTCGAGGCCCTGCTCGCGGGCCGCCTTGACGAGCAGCGTCAAATCGTTGCCCCAGTTGCCGGTGATAACCGCGTCCGCCCCGCTCGCGCGAATCTTGGCGATATACGGCGCAAAATCCTTGACCTTGCCGATCGGATGAAACTCGTCGCCCGCGATCGCGATATCCGGTCGCTTCTCTTTGATCGCGCGCTGCGCCTCGCGACTGACGTCGTGACCGAAGCTGTAATCCTGGTTCAGCAGATACACCTTCTTCACCGCCCGATCCTGCTTCAGCGCGTCCATCCGCATGCCGGCGTGGGCATCGAAACGGAAATGCCAGAAACTGCACGACGCGTTGGTGAGCGCGGGATCGTCCGCCGAGTAGTTCAGAAACACCGCGCGCCGGTCCGGTTCGCGCGCGTTCTGCTTGTCGATGGCCGCGATCAGCGCCGCCGCCACCGCCGAGCTGTTGCCCTGCATCACGAAGCCGATCTTGTCGTCGATGGCCGCGCGCAGTTGCACGAGACTCGCCTCGCTGCTGCCCTTGCCGTCGAGCACGACCAGTTGCAGCGGATGCATGCCGTCGGCGAGCTTCACGCCGCCTTTCGCGTTGACGCGCTCGACGCCGAAGCGCAGATTGCGCTCGACCATCGCGCCCGCGTTGGCGAACGGGCCGGACATGCCTTCGATCAGCGCCAGCTTGACGGGCGGAAGATCGGCAGCGGCCGCGTGCAGCGCGACGCCGGTCAACAAGGCACCGCATAACCATCGTTTGAAGCGTTCGCCTGTCGACATCGGACTATTCGGAAAATGGAAGAAGCGCGGATCATAGGCCGTCTCGCGTCGGCCGTGCAACTTTCGCGGGATGGATTATCGACAGATCGGCGCGAATCGCGCGACGTTGGCAAGAATGTTTTGTCCCTCGCGCGTGTCAAAATCACAGCAAACAAGCACGAGGAGGCTCACATGCGGTCATCATTCAAGCGTCTGCGCGGCGCGCTCGTCGGCGCGAGCGCCGCGTTGCTGCTCGCGGCGTGCGCACAGCCGTGGCAAAACGTCCCGCCCGGCGCGGATGCATCGGTGCTCACGGCGCGGCTCGGCCCGCCGCGCGAAGTCTACGATTTGCCCAACGGCGGCAAACGTCTGATGTGGCCGACGCAACCGCTCGGCGAATTCACGACCGCCGCCGATGTCGATGCATCCGGTAAGGTCGTCACCGTGCGGCAAGTGCTCGATGAAAACGAGTTCTACAAGGCGCAGATCGGCGTGTGGACGAAGAAAGACGTGCTGGTGAACTTCGGCCGTCCGGTGGAGACGTCGTATTTTCCGCTCATGAAGCGCGAAGTCTGGACCTATCGCTACATGGAGGCGAACATCTGGTACATGATGTACAGCTTCTATTTCGACGATCAGGACATCGTGCGGCTGACGCAGAAGACGCCCGATCCGCTGCACGATCCGGATCGCCGCAACATGTTCTGAGCGCGGCGTCCGGAAACGAAAAAGCCCTCGTCTTTCACAAAGCGAGGGCTTTTTTTTTTTACGCCTGCAGGATCAAAGCTGCGGATTGAGCTTTTCGACCTTCGAATGCAGCTTGTTGAGCGCCGCGATATACGCCTTCGCCGATGCCGCGACGATATCCGGATCGGTGCCCACGCCGTTCACGATCCGCCCGCTCTTCGACAGACGCACCGTCACTTCGCCCTGCGCCTGCGTGCCCGTCGTGATCGCGTTGACCGAATACAGCACCAGTTCCGCGCCGCTGTCGACCTTCGATTCGATCGCGTGCAGCGTTGCATCGACCGGGCCGTTGCCGCGCGCTTCGCCCATCACTTCGGTGCCTTCGACTGCGAACACGACGCTGGCTTGCGGCTGCTCGCCCGTTTCCGAATGCTGCTTCATCGACACGAAACGGAAGTGTTCCTTCGCCTGCGCTTCGGCGGATTCTTCCGAGACGATCTGCATGATGTCTTCGTCGAAGATTTCGGCCTTGCGGTCCGCCAGTTCCTTGAAGCGCCCGAACGCGGCGTTCACATCGGCTTCGGATTCGAGCGTGACGCCGAGTTCTTCCAAACGCTGCTTGAACGCGTTACGGCCGGACAGCTTACCGAGCACGATCTTGTTCGCGCTCCAGCCCACGTCTTCCGCGCGCATGATTTCGTAGGTGTCGCGCGCTTTCAAAACGCCGTCCTGGTGGATGCCCGACGCGTGCGCAAACGCGTTCGCGCCGACCACGGCCTTGTTCGGCTGCACGACGAAACCGGTGATCTGCGACACGAGCTTGGAAGTCGGCACGATTTGCGACGTGTCGATGCCGAGATCGAGACCGAAATAGTCCTTGCGCGTCTTCACGGCCATGACTATTTCTTCGAGCGACGTATTGCCTGCGCGCTCGCCGAGACCGTTGATCGTGCATTCGACCTGACGCGCCCCGCCGATCTGCACGCCCGCGAGCGAATTGGCGACCGCCATGCCGAGGTCGTCGTGGCAATGCACGGACCAGACGGCCTTGTCCGAATTCGGCACGCGTTCGCGCAGCGTCTTGACGAGGTTGCCGTACATTTCCGGCACGCCGTAACCGACCGTATCGGCGATATTGATGGTGCGCGCGCCTTCCGCGATCACGGCTTCGAGCACGCGGCAGAGGAAGTCGATATCCGAGCGGCTGCCGTCTTCCGGCGAAAATTCGACGTCGTCCGTGAACTTGCGGGCGAAGCGCACCGCGAGACTCGACTGTTCGAGCACCTGCTCCGGCGACATGCGCAGCTTCTTTTCCATATGCAGCGCGGACGTCGCGATGAACGTATGGATGCGGAACTGGTTGGCCGGCTTGAGCGCGTCGGCGGCGCGCTGGATGTCCTTGTCGTTCGCGCGGGCGAGCGAGCAGACCGTGCTGTCCTTGATCATCGACGCGATGGTGTGAATGGCGTCGAAGTCGCCGTTCGAGCTGGCCGCGAAGCCCGCTTCGATCACATCGACCTTCATTCGCTCCAGCTGCTTCGCGATGCGGATCTTCTCTTCCTTCGTCATCGACGCGCCGGGCGACTGCTCGCCATCACGCAAGGTCGTGTCGAAAATGATCAACTTGTCTGCTGCCATGTCGGGGCTCCTGGGGGCAGATTTATCGATTATGAGAATCGGATATTGGAAAGATAGTGCAAAAGGGAATTCGGGTGTTCGCGCCATCGCTGGCGTCGAAAACCGAAGATCGAACGAGCAGACGGGAAGCGAGCGGGATTAGCGCGGTAGGCGCGCTAGTAGCGATAGTGCGTTTAGCGACGCACTTGCCGTGGACAGCGAGAAGGGGAACGTGGGGAAGTTCATTCGAAAACTATAGCGGAGTTCGGAATTGGACGCAATTGTGCTTTTTGTGTCTGCGACGCTTTGGTGGACGATCCTTAGCGCTTCAGTTGTCGTGTCGGACTTCCCGTCGGCAGGCTTGGTTCTCTTGTCGCTTGGTTTATTCAGTAACCGCCTTCCCGGCGGAGGGGTCACTTTCTTTGCGGCGGCAAAGAAAGTAACCAAAGAAAGCCGCTTGGCCGATCCTAAGCACCTTCTTGAGCGGCCCCGGCACAGAACCTTAGACTTGGCACAGCGATAGCGAGTGTTCGCGG
>NZ_LFJJ01000215.1 GCF_001189365.1 Candidatus Burkholderia verschuerenii
GCTTCTTTAAGCGTATCAAGCATTTTCGTCGCGTCGCCACTCGATATGACAAACTCGCCCACAGCTACCTCACCTTTGTCTCCATCGTGTCTGCCTTCGGGCCGCTCTTAAATGTGAGCAGGACCTAACCTGAGCAAGATCGCCGTAATCGGAATCGATGTCATGACGTCATGGTGGACGCGGTTCATGCGGATCGCGATTGCTTTCTGCTTTGGATGTTGGGGAACCCATCACGCCTTGGCGCAGACTTGCTCGGCCACGGTTTCATCGGTGGACTTCGGGCAGATTTCTCCCGCGACGACATCTGCCACAACGGCTACCGGGTCGATCACGGTCTCCTGCACGGGACTGCTCAATCTGCCGGTTCGAGCCTGCGTCAGCCTGGGCACCGGAAGCGGTGGAAACTCATACACGCCGCGCACGGCGACTAGCGGAACGAACACGCTGCAATACAACCTGTACTCCGACAGCGCCGCGACATCGATGTGGGGTTCGCAACTGGCGGGATATTCCCCCGTCACGGTCGACTTTCCGTTGACCGCTCTCGTGACGGCCTACATCGTCGTCCCCATTTATGGCCGCGTTTTACCGGGGCAATCGAAGCTCGTCGCCGGAACCTATCTGTCGACTTTCTCGGGCACGACGCAGGCCCAGATGACGTATCAAGCGTATGTGCTCTCCAACCCGCCGACATGCTCGACGATAACGGGCGCGCCGAGTTCGCTTTCCTTCACGGTGCAAGCCACCGTCATCAACGACTGCACGATCAACGCCTCGAACATCAACTTCGGGGTCTCGGGCTTGCTGAAATCGGCCATCGTGTCGAACAGAACGATCAGCGTCGCGTGCACGAATAATGCAGCGTATTCCGTCGCGCTCAGTGCCGGCAGCGGAAGCGGCGCGACGGTCGCGAACCGGACGATGACACGCAGCGGCGGCAGCGAGCAGGTCAAATACCAGCTATATCAGGATTCGTCGTTGACGAAGCCTTGGGGCGAGGGAACGAGCGGAACCTCTGCCTATGCGGGCGTGGGAAGCGGATCGACGCAGAATATCCCCGTCTATGGCCGCGTTCCCGCTCAGACGACTTCGACGCCGGGATCGTATATCGATACGGTCATCGCCATGATCACCTACTGATTGGAATAACGTCGGTTGCGTTATCCGCGATTCGGCAAGCACGCCACCGTCAGCGCCATTGCCGCATGCAGCGCGGCGAGCAGCAGGAACGTCGCCTCCCACGCATTCCATCCGGCAAGCGCGTGCTGAGCGCCAAGTAGTTCCGCCAGCGCCAGCGCGCATAGCGTCGTTAGAGTCGGGCCGCCGAGCCGCTGGAGGATATTGAGCGTCGTAGTCGCCATCGGCAGATTGCGCGGTTCGACCGATGCGTACGCGGCCGACATCGCCGGCAGCGCCATCGCGCCGAGGCCGGCGCCGCGCACGAACAAGGCCGGCACGAGCGCCGCCACCTGCAGCGGACGCGAGGCTAGCCACGCCAGCATCAAGGTCGCGCCGAGCGACAGCAACGCGCCACCGGTCGCGACCGCGCGATTGCCGAAGCGGCCTGTCAGAAAGCCGAGCGTAGGAAACGCGACCATCATGCCCAGACCGAGCGGCGCGAGCAGCCAGCCCATCTGCGAAGGAGATAGGCCGCACGCCTGAATCAGAAAAAGCGGAATCAACATCTGCCCCGCGAACACCACGCCGTTCGACAGGAATTGCGCGCATGACGCCACCGCGAACGTGCGCTGCCGAAACTAACCGAGATCGATCAGCGCCCGCTCGGCCTTGCGCACTTCCACCCGCACAAAACACGCGAGCAACACAACGCCCACAACCATCGCGACGATGCCCTCGTGTTGCCGGATGCGCTCCGCGCCGAACAATATCAATCCGAGCCCCGGCGACAGCAAAGCCAGACCTAGCCAGTCTAGTTCTCGCGGCTGACGAACTTCACGATCGTCCGGCAGGAACAGCACCGACAAAACCAGCGCCAGCACACCGATCGGCAGATTCACGAGAAACAGCCAGCGCCACGACGCATGTCGAAGAATGACGCCTGCGATCACTGGACCAAGCAGCGGACCGAGCAGGATCGGCACGGTCGCGTAGCCGGCCACGCGCGTGAACTGATTGCCCGCCGCGCGCTTCATCATCAGTTGCGCCATCGGTGCGAGCAAACCGCCGCTCGCGCCTTGCAACAGACGGAAGCCGATCAGCGCATCGGCCGACTATGCGAAGCCGCACAGCAGCGAACTGACCGTGAACGACGAAAAGCACCACAGATAAAGCGCCTTGTCGCCGATCCGGTCGATCAGCCAGCCGTTGAGCGGCAGCACCAGCGTAAGCGCGAGCAGATAACCGCTCGTCACCCATTGAATCGCCGGCAACGTGGCGTGGAGATCCTGCGCGAGACCCGACAGCGACACATTGACGATCGTCGCATCCAGTTGTGCGAGCAGCGAACCGAGTACGGCGACGGCGGTGATCTTCCAGATTTGCGGATCGAGCCGATCGCGTTGCGTCGCGCTCAAAACAGACCTTCGCGACGCACCCGGCCGAAATGAAGCGACGCGAAAACGCCCATGACCAGCACGCCGACGAGCAACGCCACGCTATCCGCGTTCACGCCGGGCGCGAACGGATGATGCATCAGCAGCGCCAGACCGATCGCCGCGTTCAGCATCCCCCACAGAAAATTGACCAGCGACGACGACGGCCCCTTGCCATGCGGCCTCGAGAACGGAGACGGAAACACCTCGCCGCGCAAACCTGCGGTGAGATGCGGCATCGCGTTGCAGAGGAAGGCACCCGCGAAAAAGATCGCAACGACACTCATGGTTCGTCCTTTCAACAAAAATCGGGAAAACCCAGAAAATTAGTTATCCATATAATTGCCGAGCCGCCTGATGAGTGGAATGGCCGCTGCAAGCGTCGCGACTTCCTGCGGATCAAATTCTTCGAGCTTCGCCAGCAGCCATTCGCGCTTGGCCGTCGTGCGCCGCTTGCGCTCGTTCAGCCCTTTGCGCGTGATCGCGAACAGGATCTGGCGGCCGTCCGTGGGATGCGGTTCGCGCGCGACGCATGCCTCGTCTTCGAGGCCGGCGAGGATGGTTTTCATGGACTGCGGCTTCATCGATTCGGCACGCGCGAGATCCGCGGTCGTCATCGGGCCTTCGCGTTCGAGTCGCGCGAGCGCGCTGGATTGCGACAGGTTCAGATCGCCGGGACTGGCGCTGCGCAACCGACGCAAAAGCTGGCCGACAGCCAGCGTCAGATCGGAGACAACGCCATCCAGCGGTGGAGTGGATTCACGGGAGCGGGCCATGCGCGAAGCATGGAACAAGACAGTTAAACTTGCAAGTTTGACTGTCTACTTGCCGACTGCCATCACTTCACATCGGCCTTTTCGCGCACCGGTTTCGATCTGAAGCGATCGCGATACTCGACCGGATTGATCTGCAAACGGCGCAGGAACGTGCGGCGAAATCCGTCGGTGTCGTCGAAGCCGCAGCGGCGCGCGATTTCCCGCAGCGGCAATTCCGTGGCTTCGAGGTAGCGCCGCGCGGCATCGATACGCGCATTGGCGAGAAAGGTCATCGGCGTGATACCGCAATCTTTCGCGAAGATGCGCGAGAGATTGCGCGCGCTCATATGCACGCGCTCCGCGAGCGATGTCACCGTATGACCGACATGCAGGTTATCGAGCATGAACTGCTGCAGCTCGACCGTCTGCGAACCGGGCGACGCCTGCGTTTCCAGCAGCGGACTGAACTGCGACTGTCCGCCCGCGCGACGCAGATAGACGATCAGATACTTCGCGACATCGAGCGCCATTTGCCGCCCGAAGTCGTCTTCGATCATCGCGAGCGACAAGTCGATGCCCGCCGTGACACCGGCCGTCGTGTAGATGCTGCCGTCGCGCACGAAGATATGATCGAGCTCGATACGCGCCTTCGGAAACGTGCTGGCGAGCCGCGGCACGTCCATCCAGTGAGTCGTCACGAGTTTGTTGTCGAGCAGCCCCGCCGATCCCAGCGCGAACAGCCCGTTGCAGATCGCGGACACGTGGCGGCACTGCCGATGCTGCGCGCGCAGCCAATCGCTCAGCGCGGGATCGTCGAAGGCGTCGAAAATGCCGAGGCCGCCCGGCACGATGATGGTGTCGAACTCCGAACACGGATCGAAGATCGTGCGATCCGGCACGGTGGTCAGTCCGCTCGACGATTGCACCGTGCCGCGCGTCGTGCCCACCATCATCATTTCGTACTCGCATTCGCCTCGGCTCAGCACTTTGACTTCGGCGAACGCATCCTTCGGCCCGGCGATATCGAGCAGTTGAAATCCGGGAAAGACGAGCATTCCGACCTTGATGCGTTTCATCGCGGATATCCGGATCCTCTGAAAACAGGCGTGTTATGCGCGGCCCGACGCGCGCGCGACGCACCGGGCAGCGCGATGCGTTCCGCCATCACGCCGAACGCCGCGCCGATGACCGTCCAGATGATCGCCTGCATGCCGATCGACGCCACCCGGAACTTCCACAGCAGCGTGGCGGGAAACTCGGCGGGCACTTCGTCGATGGCCGGCAGCAGCGCGAGCATCGCGGCGGCCATGATCGCGAACGCCAGGAGAGCTGCGAGCGTCGCGTTGGCATAGCCCCATGTGCGCGACAGAGTTTGGCGTACGGTCATCGACAGCAGTGTAATGGCGACGGAAATCCCCATGCACAGAAAATAAAGCGCGGTTCACATGCCGATGGTTTCCGGCGCGCCGACCGAAGGCGGATTCGCCGGATATTTCAGCGCCGGCAACACCACCAGGGCGACGAATGCCGCGAGCGCCAGCCATACCGCAAGCGGCCGCGCGCCCATGTTGCCCGCGCGTCCCCACGCAGCCGCGAAGCACAGCGCGAACAGGCCGCCGAACGCCGCGCCGTAAGCCACCACGCCCGTCAGCAAGCCCGCGCCCGCCTGCGTCTCACGACTGACGATTTCGGGCTCGGGCGCATCGCCGGCGTGGCCGTGAGCTTCGTGGTGTTCGTGGGCTTCGAACGCAATCGCGCGTTCGACTTGCGGCTCGCCCGCGATCCGCGCGAAGCAGAACGCCAGCAGCCCCGCGATCATGCCGACGAGCATGCCGCGCATCAGTAGTTTGCCGACCATCGTCGTCTCCTCGTTAGTGGCAAGGAAAGCCCAGCAGATGGCGTCCGTCATGCACGAATTCGTGGATCGCCATGCCTTGGAAGATCGACGTCGCGCCCTGCTCCGCGCCGACGAAATACAACGCGAGCAGCATCAGCAATCCGCCGAAGATCATCCACGGCAACAGTTCACGCAGCGGAATCCGCTCAAAGGTTTCGGCGGGATGCAGAACGGCTTGATTCATGAAAGTATCTCCAGAAATGTCAGATAAAAATCAGCGCCTGCGCGCCGTCGCGATGGCTTCGATCTCGCCGCGCGACAGCATGCCGCTCGTCTCGACCACGTTCAGCAGCGCTTCCAGAAAGCGCTCGTAGTAGTCCCAGCGCGGCTGATTCGCACAGTCGATCGCCTCCCATTTCCCGATCGACGCGATCAGGCTCTGGCGAAAGTCTTCCCACTCGAAGCAGCCCGCCTTCGACAGCGAGAGCGCGAGACCGAACACGTCGCGCTCCCATCGATTGGTGAAGAACAGCTTGCCCTCAAGACGCGGTGGCGAATCCGGCGCGCCGAGCATCGACGCAGCCGCGTATTCCTCGAAACGCGTGAACATGACGCGCTCCTCAGACCGTGGGCGCGTTGGCGAGCGCGACGCCCATCATCGACTCGGGCGTGACCAGCGCGGCGAGTTCTTCCGCGCTCAAATGTTCCGTGTTCGCGGGGCGCTCCGGCACCACGAACCAGCGGATCTGCGCGCTGCTGTCCCACACTTTCACGTCCTTCGAAGCGGGCACATCCACGCCGAATTCCTGCAACACGGCGCGCGGTTCGCGCACGCCGCGCGCGCGGAAAACCGGGTCCTTGTACCAATACGGCGGCAAGCCGAGCACCGGCCACGGATAGCACGAACACAGCGTGCAGATGATCAGGTTATGCTCGTTCGCATCGTTGGCGACGGCGGCCATATGCTCGCCTTCCGCGCCCGTCATGCCGAGCGGCAGCGACAGTTCGGCGATGGCTTTCGGCGTGTCCTCGACCAGACGCTTGCCGTACTCGGGATCGACCCAGGCGCGCGCGACGATCTTCGCGCCGTTGAAGGGACCGGCCATCGTCTCGAAGTGCTTGAGCACGACATCGACGGAGTCGGTGGCGATCACGCCTTTTTCGATCAGCAAGGCTTCCAGTGCGCGCACTTTAGCGGCGCTCGATGCTTCGCGGTCGTCGGGAAATTCGAAGAGTTGGGTCATGATGGGCTCGTGTCCTGATTCAGGCGGCGGGCTGCACGTAGGCTTCGTACAGGTCGGCGTAAATGGTCGTGTTCGCTTCGCTCTTGCCCCAGATCGACGCGGCATCGAAGGCGATGCGATAGACAGGCATCGGCGCGCCGATTCCGTCCACGTCCGTCGAAACGAAATACGAAAACGCGCCGGGATACACGAGATCGACCACGCCGGTCTTGTTGCGCAAATAGCCCGGCAGACGCGTGTGATCCACCGCTTCGGGATCGCCGATACGCACGGCATCGCCCGCACGAAAACGCGCCGCGCCGTCGAGCGCGTGATAGCCGGAGTCGCCGTTCTGCAAGTACGCATCGATCTGCGCGGTCAGTTCGGCATTGGGATGATCGGGCAACGGCGCATCGGGATGCGCGCTGTAGTGAGCGGTTTTATCCGCGAGTTCCTGCGCCGAGATATAGCCCTGATCGACAAAGAACTGCGCAATGCCGCCGAGCCATTTTTCGTAGTAGCGGTACTTGAAGTACTCGAACGGCTGCATGTCTTCCGCGCCGGTGCGCAGCGACGCCCACGTCCAGTCGCTCTTGAACGCGGTGGGCAGCGTATCGACCGGATAGCGATGCAGCGCGTCGGACAGATGCGCGCTCTCCGCCATCATGACCGTATGAATGCCGAAGATGCGCTGTTCCCACGGCTCCACGAACACGCGCTTCTCGGTGCTGACCGGCCCCAGATTTTCGATGCCGCCAAGATGATGTTGTAGCTTCACGTTGTGCTCCGCTTGAATTGATCCGGTCTCATCCGAGCCCATGCTCGCGTTTGAATTGCAGCGCCTCGCCGACGACTTCGGACACGAAGCCGAAGATCGCGCCCATCACGAGCGCGGCGGCGGCGACCAGCGCCGGATTGCCGATGCCCGCCGTGGTAATGCCTTTGCCCGTCGCCACCATCGTGCCGACCGTCGATGCGAAGCCCCAGACGATGGCGGGCAACACATCGAGCAACTTGATCTTCGATGCCTGCACCATCGCCGCGCTGCCGATGCCCACCAGCACCGCCACCGCGATGGCGCTGCCGCTCGTCGTCGCGATACATAGTAAGGTTACCGAAGCAATCACTAACCCAGTGAGATTCGACGCCACGCTCTTGACGAAGCCCGCGCGCCCGCCGCCGAGCACGAAAAACGACGCCCAGGCGATAAACGTTACCCAGACCGGAACCGGAAAGATCGTGCCCGTGAGCCATGTATCGACGACGGCCAAAACGCCGATACTCACGGTGTATGCCTCTGGCTTTTTCATGCGCGTGCTCCTTGAAGAAAACTGGTTGAGGTGTCAGTTCATGCAACTCAGAAGGCCATCGCGCATCTGCCTGGCGTCGATGTTCCGGCCGATCATCACGAAGCGGCTTTCGCGTGTTTCGTCGCGCATCCATGCACGGCCGAACTTCGTGTCGAGCAGCATGTGCACGCTATGAAAATGCAGGCGGCGCGGTTCGTCGTGCATGTTGAGCACGCCCTTCATGCGCAAGAGCTGTTGCCCGTTGGTCTGCACGAGCTGATTGATCCATCGATTGAAACGCGTCGCGTCGATGGCGCCGGGAACCACGATCGCGCACGAAGCGATGCTGTCGTCGTGTTCGTGATCGTGGCCGTCTTCGTCGAGCAGACCCGGTTCGATGGCGAGCAGGTTGTCGACCGAAAAGCTGCGCGTGTTGAACAGCGCGTGCGCATCGATGGCCGAGCGCTGCGCGTATTCGATGCGCGCGGTCGGATTGAGCCTGCGAATCTCGCCGACGAGCGTGCTCAAGGCATCGCTCGAAACGAGATCCGTCTTGTTGATCACGATGCGGTCGGCGAACACCACCTGCTCGCGCGCGATATCGTCGTGAAGCTGGGCGTGCGCGTGCATCGCGTCGACCACGGCGACGACCGATTCCAGTTCCACGCGCTCGCGCACGTCGGGATCGGCGAGAAAGGTTTGCAGCACGGGCGCAGGATCGGCGAGTCCCGAGGTTTCGATGATCAGCCGTTCCAGGCGATCGCCGAAGCGCATCAGCATGTCGCGCACGCTGGCGACGAGATCGGTGCGCACGGTGCAGCACACGCAGCCGTTGTTGATCTCGATCACCGCGCGTTCGTAGGCGACGATCAACTGGCCGTCGATTCCGACTTCGCCGAATTCGTTGACGACGATGCCGATCTGCATCGGCCGCGTGGTTTCGAGCAGATGATTGACGAGGGTCGTCTTGCCGGCTCCGAGAAAACCGGTGATGACCGTGGCGGGCACTCTGGCGGGTCGCATGGTGATGATCCTTCGCGGGCGTCGATCGAGAACGCATCACCTTTAGCGACTTCCGGGCCGGTTTCGGACGCTTGGCCGCGCCCGGTTGATACTTGGCGCGACGCGATCGGCCGGATGTCCGTTTTATCCGAAACGGCAACGGACGGACAAAAAGCGCCGCGACGCGATGGCGCATGACGGTGCGCGGCGCGCATTGCAAGGGTGCAGCGCGTGCTTCATTTCCGATCGGCAACGGTTTCTTCGCATTAATTCGTACCCGATCCGCGCTATTCGCCCGACGCGCATTTGCCGCTCAAGAATCTCCCGATAGCTACTGTAATGGCAAATGGACGCCGTCAGAGCGTCACTAGGTCCTGTTCACATTTAAGAGCGGCCCGAAGGCAGACACGATGGAGACAAAGGTGAGGTAGCTGTGGGCGAGTTTGTCATATCGAGTGGCGACGCGACGAAAATGCTTGATACGCTTAAAGA